>JAHIVD010000068.1 GCA_018816815.1 Patescibacteria group bacterium | reverse complement strand
GCCCAGCCCACACCTCCGGTTCCTGTTCTGGTGATAGTGGAATTCTCTAAAATTATAGTTGCCGTAGAGGGGAAATAAATACCATATGCGCCGGTGGAGTTAACAGCAACATCAGAAACAACAGTTATGCCGGAAGTATCAAAACCCGAAACTCCGCCATCGCTACTGGTAGTTCCGGTTTGTTCAATAGTAAAACCTTCAAGCCTGGTATTGCCTACCATGTTGGTTACCGTCACACCACTGCTGGCAGTAATCTTGGTTACTTCTCTGCCGGAACCAATAAGGGTAACATAGGCCTTCATTGTCACATTTTCCGTATAAACTCCGGGCATTACTTTTACCAGACAGGGGGCTGCAGCGCTGCAGGTTAAGCTGTCAATAGCGCTTTGGATGGAAGTATAATCTGCCCCTGAAGTGGCCACGGTTTTTGTTTGAGCGTACGGTGTTAAAAGAGCTGTGGTTCTTATGGTTCCGGACACATCAAGGGCATATAAAGGAGAAGTTGTCCCGATCCCAACATTTCCTGAAACAGCCAATCCATTAGAAGGTCCTGCTACAGAAGCAGTTCCCCAGCCAAACAAACCTCCTCCATTAACCTGTAATCTGGCTCCTGCAGCAGAGGTACCAATGCCTACATTGCCAATAATTGTTAGTTTAGATCCCGGGGTAGCTGTTCCTATTCCGGCATTACCGGAGGCGTTAGTCAGGTATGTATAGTTTCCGGAAACAGTCCATCCGCCTCCTGTAGCCAGAGAAGTCCAGGTCAGGCCACCACTGCCGTCGTCAATTAAAGCTGTATTTGCCGCCCCTTGCGCGGAGGGAAAAGTGTATGCAACTCCTCCTATGGAAAGGGAGGCAGAGGAAAGAACAGCTGCGCCTGTTAACGCAGTTGTTCCGTTTACTGCCAGCGTTGATGACAGAGTTGTGGCTCCGCTCACTGTCAAAGTACCGGTAATAGACGGTGAATCTTTTAATGCTATAGTTGCCGAGGAGCCTAAGTTGATATCTCCGCCGCCTGTTAGATTAGTTCCGGCAGTAATTGTTATCTTGCTGTTAGCAAAAGCGGAATTGGGGATATTGGTAAAAGTATTACTTGAGCCGGACATAGATTTATTGGTTAATGTTTGAGTATTATCTATTCCGGCCAAAGTGGTTGTGGCGTCAGGCAAGGTGATAATTCGATCGGCAGTCGGGGTCCAGGTCAAGGTGCCTGTAGGTCCGCCGGATTGAAAGACTAATTGGTTTTCGGCAGATGAGAGGCTGAGAGTATTAAAAGTTGGAGTAGCCGTAGTTGATACATCTTGATCCAGTAAGGCATCTTTTGTTACTGTTAATGTGGTGGTTCCCGCATTCATGGTAAAAGTTGACCCTGACGGGGTAGCTTCCATGATAAGTCCGTTGACTGAGTCACGCACGAAAAGCGAGCCGTTAATTTGGGTATCCGCATTTACTTCTAAAAACGGAGAAGTATTGGTTACAGCCAGTACATTTTCTGTGTCAGTCCCGGGGATTGACACAGAGACCTCCGGGGTTTTGTTGAATCCAAGCAATTCAGCTTGGGCTGGGGAGATTTCTTCTACAGCCACTTCTGCAAGTTTATGAAACGGGGAAAATAAACCTGAAGCTATGTTGTTTTTAAAAAATTGCTGGGTTTGACTTGGGTTAGTGAGATATGAAGCTGTAATCCAGGAGGTAATAAGGAGAGTGATTACAGATAAAAGAGCAAAACTGATTAAGAATTTGGTGGTAAGTTTTGATTTTGGATATTGGAAATCTGAAGCTGTGTCCTGAAGTTGGAAATCGGAAGGTTGATCGTCTTTAATGTCTAATATTCTGTGGGTTTCCTTTAACAGTTCTTCCGTAGTAAAGCTTTTAGCCTGGAAATCTGCAACTGATTCCGGATTAATTTTTTTTAGAGCTGTCAGGGAATAAAGCCTTGTTCCTCCCGGAGTCCTGATTGCAGTAATTTTGCCGGCTTTTTCCCATCTGCGGAGGGTATCAACGGAAACGCCTAAAATCTTAGCCGCTTTGCCGATCTTTAAGTAGTTGGTGGATTTTTTACTGGACAAACTTGTCTTCATTTAGTTTATCCGTCTGCTAGGTTTTAATCTGCTTTTTACCTAAGAATCTAGGCATATCTAGATAAATGCATAGATTCTTTATCCATCGTACATAGATTTACATAGGTTTGTCAAGAGTTATTATTAATGTAATAACTATATTAAGAAGAAAAAGGTGAAGATAACAAACTAGGTCATCAAGGGTATCAAAAGCGATCAGGAAAATTTGGGCTGAATGTATGTATAAATGTCAACTTTGTTTTCCCTTGTTAAAATAATTGCCAACGGGAATTTAAAGGTAAGCGGTTTTTGTCTTTCTGTCCGGATTACAATAGGCGTGTTTTCAACCAGGGTAATAAAATTTGCGTGTTGCGGCAGGATATCAAAATTGCCCTGTACATTTTTAGAACTGACCGAGACAGCCTCAGTATCGAGGATTAGTTGTTGAGGTGAGATGATCCGGACATGTATGGTAGGGGCAGGCATATTTATAAAGCACTTAGGAATTCTTTAACAGAAACTCTACAATCATTTTCTATAATAGATTTAAGCAGTGGTTTTTTTATAGTTTTTCCGAAATGCACAGGCACTACAGTTCTGCGGTTGGTATTGGGATTTATTAAAACAAGATGTGAACCTTTTTGACGATCTTTCACAAAACCCAGTTTCTTTAAGGTTTTTATAATTTGTTTAGCATTTAAGGCCGGGAGAGTTTTCACTGGTTAAAACTGTATGGAATTTCTACTTTGCCTTGAAGAATTCTTGGTTCCTGCATAATTTTTTCTTTATGGGTCTCCAAGCTTTCCAGATAAACAGAAATAGCCTCTTTGATATTCTCTTCAGCTTTTTCTATAGAATCACCTTGAGTGTGACAACCAGGGAGCGAGGGTACAGAAACTACATAACCACCTTCAGTCGCCTCTTCGTAAATAACAGTAAACGATAATACTTTTTTAAAGGATTGATTTTTCATAGAATTATTATATACTCTGCTCTCCAGCGAAAGACTGTAATTTTCGCTTTGCTTAAATTATAGCACATTTTTAACTTGTAATTTTGGCGTCAGCCAAAGATCCAATATACATAAATTTGTCAGCAGGGATGTTATCTAATTTACCGGAAAGGATCATTGTGATATCGTTTACAGTAGTGTCTTTTGACACATATACTCCTTTTCTTCCGGTTTGTTTTTCTGTCATAAAGAAAGGTTGTGTTAAGTAATTTATAATCTTTTTTGTCCGGTTATAGAGTATCCTATTTCCGGCAGACAATTCTTCCTCGCCGACTATTGCTACAATATGTGATAGTTTGTTATAGTTTTCCAATAGTTTTTGAAATTCCGTAAGGGCCTTAAAATGTATCTCGCCCAAAAATGATTTAGATGAGGTCGAAGAAGATGATTGGAATAAATCTATTGGGGGGTAAATACCTTTTTGGGCAACAGACCGGGATAAAACAATGACATTATCCAAAAAAGACATAACTGCAACAACGCCGGCATCTGTAATCTCGTCAGCCGGCACATAAACATTTTGGAAAGATGTTATTGATCCGTTTACTGTGGGGATTAGGCGGTCCTCGAGCGTTGAAACCTCTGTTTGCAGGGTTGCCTGGTAACCTTGTTCAGAAGGGATTGTGCCCAGGAGTGTTGCTACTTCCGCTCCTGCTTGGACAAACCTGAACATGTTATCAATGAAAAATAAAACATCGCTTTTAAGTTGGTCTCTAAAATATTCTGCTTCCGCAGCAGCTGCCATGGCAACCCGGAAGCGTACTGCTGCATTTTCATTCATTTGACCCAGTACCAGGATTGTTTTTGATAAACTTCCTGACTGCTTTAACCGTTCATAAAGTTCCTGACCTTCACGGATACGCTCACCAACACCGGCAAATACAGAATAAACAGGTTTAGTTTCTTTTGCTTCGGGAAGAGGTGTGTTTGACGAAACAGAGTTCGTCTCCGAGGTATTTTTGCTGGTTTGCCGGAGTGTGATGTTATGCATAAGCTCTGTTAAAAGGATAGTTTTTCCAACCCCAGCGCCTCCTATAAAGCCCACTTTGCCGCCTTGTTGGACCGGTGTCAGGAAATCAATGGCTTTTATTCCGGTTTCCAGGATTTGATAACGGCTTTGTACAATATTTAAAGGAGGAGCTTTGGAATAGATGGACATTTTTCTCTCTTGATTTATTGGTCCTGCGTTATCCCTTGGGACACCAAATAGATCAATTACCCGGCCTAAAACATTTTGTCCTACAGGTATTTTAAGGTCTGAACCAGAGCCAGAAACTTTCATATTGCGGCATAACTTGTCAGGGCTACTTAAGATTTGCACAAAAATAGATTTCTCTGTTTGCGAAAAAACTTCCAAAATCACTCCAGGATCCTCAGGGCTGGTAAGTATTTCAAATAATTCAGGAAAGATATCCCCCTCAATTTCAACTTTTGCAATCTGGCCATTGATGGAGGTAATGACCCCGTGGGCCAGATTAGAAGTATTAGATTGAGTTTGGACTGTTTGATTAGCCATGCTTGTTAATTTTCAATTTACAATGAATTTTCAATGACTTTATGTTTAAAATTGTAAATTGGTGCTTGAAAAATTACTGTATCTCCTTCCTTGTTGCTGTCATAGCAGCAAAATTTTCAAGTATTGTATTATTATCCATGTTGCGTTTGGCGTATGCTTTATTTGTTTGATATTGTTTAATGAATTTATTTGCTTCTGTTTCCGCCTGATCCATAGATATAAAGCGGGAAGCAGTGCGGGAGAGTTCGGATTCCAAAAAAGCTCCCTCCAGGAGTAAAGTAATAACTTGACTGTTAAAGAATTGAAGTATTTTAGGTAATTCAGGTTCAAAAATGAATTTGGTAAGCTCGTTTCCTGTTTTTCCGTTTTCCTGTTTTTCCGTAAGTTCGTGGGTTGACGGATCTGCGAGCGGCGAACTTGATGACGTAAGATCCATAATGGTGGGAACTTGTACGAGCAAGCTCTTCATGTTGGAATAGAAAATTAAGATTTGGTTGTAATCTTTTAATAAGTTTGTGAGCATGAGCAATTCATCAGTATCTGGTTGGTCGCTTTTCAAAAGCACTTCTTTGACTGCGTCTTGAAAAGGTAATTGTATTTTTCCGCTTTCAAGAGGTGCAGCCCTAAAGTATTCGATTGCTGCTTTGCCAAGATAAATATGGTCAGCGTTTAGCTTCCGGACTGTATTAACGAAAAATTCTAAAAGATCAGAGTTAATTGAGCCGTAAAACCTGTAATTTGATGTTAAAATCATGCAGATCATTTTTTTTTGCTTAACAATGCTGATCTTTTTTTGAAAAGCTAACTGTTTTATTAAGGTATAAATTTGAGAGATCTCTTGGAAAAAGATTCTATTCTGTTCAACATCTGCCCTTATTTTTTTAATTTTTATGTTGGCAATTTCACTGTAAGCTTGAGCAATAGCCTTTAATGAATTTCCTTCTTCCAACGCTGCCTCTATTTCTCTAATGTTCATAGGTTAGTGCTGTCTTTAATGTAAAATACGCATCTGACAATGTTGAAATTAGAAGCAAAAGCCGTGATTCTAGTTGTAAATTGTGCATTGCAAATTGTTAATTTGCTTTCTGTGTTGGACATAACTTAGAAAGTATTCCTCCTGCTCCTTCCAACAGTTTAATGAGTTCATCGTCGGTCCTAAGAGTGTTGATAGCTTTGGTGATTGGCAGCAAAGTAGGGTTTTTTTGAAAAGCCTCAATGATAATTTGTTTGTATTTTTCAATAAATCTTCTGTTTTTATCCTGAAAAAAGGTTGTAAAAGGGAGTGCCAGGAGAATTGACTGGATTTGTTTTGGTATTGCGGTTAAGGGTTCTTGTTTTAGGATTTCCATAATTAACTCCCGTTGTCGGAGGATTAACTGTGTTTGGGGCGGGAGTTCGCTGCTGAATCTTGAAATTGTTTCCAAGTCTGAGGCTTGGGATAGCACTTGTCTTATCCTTGTAGAAAGCAGGTTATTGACATGGTCTTGTGTTTGTCTGCCCACTCTTGAAACAGATAATGAAATGTCAACAGCCGGAATTTGTCCCTGTGAACGGAGACCTGCCTTAAAAAGAAGATGCCCGTCTGTCATTGACATAAGGTTTGTAGGAATTAAGGTTGTGAAGTCAGTTAAATTCAGCTCTATCACAGGGAGAGCAGTTATAGAGCCCCCGCCATATTTTGGAGTAAAATTACCGGCCCGTTCTAAAAGGTGGGCATGCTGGTAAAAAATGTCTCCGGGGTAGGATTCTCTTCCTGGTGATTTATTCCCAAGAAGTGCAATTTCTCTATGAATCTTGGCATGAGAACCTAAGTCATCCAGGATCAATAGGACATCTTTGCCCTTTTTTTGAAAGTATTCCGCAACTGTAAAAGCAGTTTTTGGGGTTAAGAAGATCAGCGGCGCAGGTTCAGAGGAGGAGGTGGCTATTATAACCGTATAATCAAGAGCTTTATTTAGCCGCAATGTATCAATTAAATTCCTGACTGTAACTGCAGGTTTTCCTACCAAGGCTAAAATACAAATGGTACCTGTATTTTTTTGGTTTACGATAATATCGATTAAAAATCCTGTTTTACCGGAATGCGTATCGCCCAGAACAAGTTCTCTTTGGCCTTGACCAAGAGGGATTAAGGTGTCTATTAAAGTGATGCCTGTTAGAAACTGTGTTTTGATGAATTCACGGGATTCAATTCCAGGTGCTTCAGCATCAAGCTCCATAACAGGATTGGCTTGAGTTTTGGAAAGCAAGCCTTTGCCGTCGATAGGCACCCCTAAAGGATTTACTGCCCGTCCCATTAAATAATCTCCTACCATTACTCCCAGGCGGGAACTGAGACGTTTAAATTGCTGTTTTGGTTTGATTGTTCCCTCATCAACCATTAACACTTCGACTTGAGTTTCGGAAACAGAATTAACCCATCCCCTCAGGTTTGTTTCAGATTGCACCATATCATTGATTTTGATTGAAGGCAGTCCATCAAGCTGGACCAGAAAATTCCTTGAAGATACAACATATCCAACTTCATTTTGTTGATTATTCATAATTATTAGTAGTTTTTAATATAACTTTATAAATATAACTTCATAGTTTTGTTATAGTTTTTCTTTTAGCTGATGATTGATAGCTATTTTAAGTATTTCTTAAATCCTTCAATGATTTCAGCTTTCCTATTTTCAACCTTTGCTCTAAGTGAATAATCTTTATATACTCCTTTCCAAACTAAAGCCGCTCCAGCAATTAAATTTGGATCAAGTTTAATATCTAAAATCAAGGAAGGATAATTAAATGTTTTTCTTGCAACAGAACCGACTTGATATAAAGTTGTATCGTTAGGTTCAAATGTAAGATACATTGCAAGGGTAGGCAAGTTGGAGATTTTTTTTTCCAGGTCAGCAAAGATCTGATAGATATTATCTTTGGTAAATTTTCGGTAAAAGTTTTCAGGTAAGGATTCTAGCCAGTTTAGATCTTGGGTAGTAGAATTTAAAGTTTGATTTTCGCCTCCGAAAAAAGTTTTTAGCAGGTTAGATTTGAGGATTCTTAGCCGATGTTTTAGTTGGGACAAGGAATAAGTATTTTTTAAGATAATGTTTAAGATTTCTTCCATAATTAAATATTTAATTATATATTTTTTAAGTTCAGATCATTATTTTCTGTAATCGTTTTTTTGCAAAAGGCACAGGATCGGAAACAACAAGCTTTTTATGCAATAAATTTCTCGATTTTTGCTTTTTCCAGGGCCTCATAAACAAGATCAAGCTGGTCGTTTAAAGACATTTTTTTCCCTAAGACTAAGCTTAAAGTTTGTTCCATCATGGTAATAATATTTTCATCGATTAATTTCAATTGTCCGTTTTTGTAAGTATCAATTAACTGTCTGGAGGCTTTCAATTCCAATTCAATGGAGGAGGAAGTTTTTTGCGCTGTTTGTACCAGAAAATCAGATAGCTTGTTTTCAACCTTGTCAAAAAGCTGATTGATGCGTTGTTGTCCGGAAACTTTGCTTGCTTCTTCAAATTCTGCGCTTTTTTTTTGCAAGTCTGCCATAAATTGCATAAGCTTATTTTGCGCCGCATCAATATTGCGCCGGGATGTTTCTAAACTTTGGGAAAGCTTTTTTGAATACTCATTCTCCAGTTTGGATAATTCAACCTCACTGCCTGCAATAACCTTAATTCCTTCTAGTTCTGCTTCTCCTAAGATTTCCTGGGATTTTTTGATAGATTGATGTAAATTTTCCCAACCCTTTTTTTTAATATCTTGCAGGAATTTATCTCCCTCGGATTCCAAATTCCTCCGTTTGTTGTATTCGCGAAGATATAGGAGGAAGGTGATGGCAGTAATAATAGCCAATATTAGACTAATAGGATTTTGGAGCAGGTCGGACATAAGAAGATAATACGATAGAATAAGTTAATTTACAATTATTATTGTTCGAGTGCAACCGAGAATATATAGCAAGAGCTACAACGGTGAAGCTATAATTTGATTATCAAAATTGAGGCTACGATTCCGATTATGCCGGTAACAACCAGAAGAGCGATATTGATGATGATGGACAACTGGATTGCAGATCGTGCTAAGGGATTTCTACCTAAAGCTTCAATGCTTTTTGCAATAGATCTGGAAAAAGTTAAAAAGCCGAAAGTGAAACTCAAAAGCACTATTAACCCAGCAGCAATGAATCGTACTACATTGCCAATTTGTTTAGGATCACTGACATTTTCCAGTAAAGCAGTCCCTACAAAACCAAAAAGCCGTCCGGCAAATCTGGGACTGCTTAGTTCTGTATATTCAATCCTGATAGCAACAGGGATTTTACCTGAAGCTACTTTGCCCCTGGGTCCGTCTGTTTGAGGCGCGCCTTCTCCGGTAAAAGCTGCAAGTGCGATTCCAAAAGTGTAACCTGACTCTGTAGCTTTTTGTCCCTTTCCGGCGATTGTAGATGCAGTGATGTAGTCGCCGTATTTTATAGGACCATTTAATGTGGTGATATTGACCTGGGCGACACCGGATCGTACAACTGGTTTACCTTTGATTTCAGTGCGGTACACTAGAAGTGGATTTTCCTGGATAACACCGAATGTTTTAGGATCAAAACCAATATTCGCCCGCACAAGACCTTTATCTGTTGCTGTGATAATATCTCCTTCAACAGCATCAGTATCGGTTATTTCGTAAACAGAAGTGACTTCAATGCCCTGTCCTTGAGTTTGGATAGTTTGGCCATGAACAGGGAAAGCAACGCAGGTTGCTGTTAGCAGAAAAAACAGAAAAGCAATGAATAGCTTTTTCATCCTAAATACACAATACATCATACTTTTGGAAAGGTCAAAGCTATGATGATTGTTCCTTAAAAGGCTCCAATGGTTGACTTTTTAAAGTTACCTACAATTATTACCGTTTATACGGTAAGTTTTTTGTTGTACTCAATCAATAAATATCAAAATGTATCAACATAATTACCGCATAGGCTTAAGCTAAGATTCAGTACTTGCGATATAGAACCTAGGGTATATCAGAATATATACTAACTATATCAAGAAGAACCAGTGAGAATCTATTTTATCTTTGTGAAAACATTCGTGAAATATTTGATTAGAATATTTTTACTTCTTAAATTAAAATATTCATAATTAAAAATATTTATAATTAATAGTACTCCTGAGAAGGAGAATTGCAAAAGAAAAATTGCAATTAGATCTTGGAGATAAAAGATAAAAACAAGAGCCAGAATGACAATTTTGTTACCAAATGCTACAATCATTTCATGAAAAAGTATATACCTTTTCAGATTGAGCCTAAATGGCAGAAAAAATGGAAAGAAGCTGGTCTTTATCTAACTGATTTGTCTGAAGCGAAAGATAAGTATTATGCTTTGGTAGAGCTTCCGTATACTTCAGGCGATCTTCATATGGGTCATTGGTTTACTTTTACCATGGGTGATATTTTAGCGAGATTTAAAGCTAGGTTAGGTTTTAACGTACTTTTTCCTAATGGGTTTGATGCTTTTGGTCTGCCTGCAGAAAATGCAGCTATTAAAAAAGGAATTCATCCTCGTGATTGGACATACAAGAACATGGAGAAAATGAGAGATCAGTTTGAAACCTTGGGGACCTCAATTGACTGGACTAAAACCATGGTAGCTTGTGATCCAAAGTATTACAAATGGAATCAGTGGATTTTTCTTAAAATGCTTGAGAAAGATTTGGCTTACAAAGGAAAACTACTATCAAACTGGTGTCCAACAGATCATTGTGTTTTAGCTAATGAGAATGTTGACAGTGGTAAATGTTGGCGTTGCGGAACAGAAGTTATTCAGAAAGAAGTTGATCAGTGGCTTTTTAGGATTACTTCATATGCAGATAGATTGCTTTGGCAGGATCCGCCTCAAGTTGATTGGCCTAAGCCTCTTCGTGAAGGACAGAATGATTGGATTGGCAAAAGCGAAGGCGTGAATTTGCGTTTTAAAGTCAGCGGCATGGATATTTATTTTGAAATGTTTGATTCTGTGCCTCAAACTTTCATGGCTCAGACTTTTACAGTTATTGCGCCTGAGCATCCGATGGTTTACGAGCTGGTTAAAGGCACTGAGCAAGAAAAACCAGTAATGGAGTTTGTAGAAAAAATAAGAAAAAAGAAAGCTTCGGACAGGTTTAAGGTTGATCAGGATATGGAAGGCATTTTTACTGGCAGATATGTGGAATATACTCCAACAGGAAAAAATATCCCTATTTGGGTGGCTTCTTTTGTTGTTTTCGAATACGGTACTGGAGTAGTAAATTCCAGTGCTCATGATGAGCGTGATTTTGTTTTTGCTAAAAAATACGGTATACCGCTTCATCCAGTGATGTTTCCTAAGGATTCAAATGAGGCTTTAAAGGTTAAGAATCTTGAATATTGTTATCATCGTGCACCTAGGGGTATCTTACAAGAACCTGCAGAATTTAAAGGCCGTAAATGGCAGGAAGCAAGAGAAGATATTATTAATTATATTGAAAAAAAAGGTTATGGCAAAAGAGCTGTTCAGTATCATCTTCACGATTGGTCAATATCAAGACAAAGGTATTGGGGAACACCGATTCCTGTTATTTACTGTGATAAATGCGGAACAGTGCCTGTGCCTGAGAAAGATTTGCCGGTTGAGCTGCCGTATAAAGTTGACTGTGCACCGAAAGGTAAACCGCCTTTGGCAACAGCAGAGGATTGGGTGAATACGGATTGCCCGAAATGTAGTGGCCCGGCCAAGCGCGAGGTAGAGACTATGGATACTTTTGTAGATTCGGCTTGGTATTTTTTCCGTTACCTGGATTCTGAGAATGATGTTGAAATTTTCGATAAGAAAATTGCAAAGGCTTGGATGCCGCTGGAGATTTATATAGGAGGCCCGGAACACGCATTGGGTCATGCGCTTTATTCAAGATTTTTTACTATGGTTTTTAAGGATTTAGGATTGATTGATTTTGATGAGTATGCCAAAAAAAGAATCCACCACGGTATTATTTTGGGTCCAGATGGATCCAGGATGAGTAAATCCCGGGGGAATGTAGTTAATCCTGATAAGGAGGTCAAAAACTATGGCGCTGATGCAATCAGACTATACCTGATGTTTCTGGGACCATTTGACATAGTGACTTCCTGGAACCCCAACGGAGTTAATGGTGCCTATCATTTTCTGCAAAGGGTTTGGAGACTTTACGAAAAAGTAGACGAAAAAGTAGAAGTTTTTACATCAGCGGATTTAAGAATAATGCATAAAACTATTAAAAAAGCCACAGAGGATATTGAAGCGATTAAGTTTAATACTGCTATTGCCTTTTTGATGGAATGGCTGAATCATCTTTCGAGAAAAGAAAAAGTTTCAATAGAGGAATATAAGACTTTTTTATTAATCTTAGCTCCGTTTGCTCCACATATTACGGAAGAACTCTGGTCTTATTTCACTTCTAAGAAAGCTTCGGAAGGCAAGCAATGGTCTATACATAAGCAGTCTTGGCCTAAGTTTGATAATAAATATTTGGAAGAGGAAGAAATTTCAATAGTAGTTCAGGTTAATGGAAAGGTTCGGGATATCTTGGTGATGCATAAAGATATAATAAGAGACAAAGAGGTTGTAGAAACAAAAGCTTTGGACAGTAAAAAAGTTCAAAAATTTTTAAAAGGTAAATCTGTGAAAAAAACCGTGTACATACAAGGTAAAATTATCAGCTTTGTTGTTAGCAGTTGATAATTGATATTGCTAAGAAAGGTTAGCATCTAATTTGGATTGTTTTGACAATGAAATCTAAAATTGTCATTCGCAGGAATAATAATAGACGTAGACTGCTATCATCGCTACGTTCAGATAATTGGCTTTTATCAAGACTTGATTTGATTTGGTCTAAATATTTTTCAGATATACCCCAATCAAATAAAGTCTTTATTAAATTTGGCAGGTTTGCTAAGTTTCGACTGGGTTCAATCAGACTAAACAGGCAAACAAAGGCAAGCTACATCACTATTACAGCTATGTTTAAAGACCCAAAAATTCCATCTGAAGTTGTGGATCATACAATTGGTCATGAATTGGTTCACTATGCTCATGGGTTTTCATCGAACAAACCAAGACTGCACCGCTATCCTCATGCAGGTGGGGTAGTTAGGTTGGAAATGAAGAAAAGAGGCATGGAGCATTTTTATAATTGTTACAAACTTTGGATGAAAGAATATAAGAAACAGATTTTAGCCAGCCGATAATTTACCAAAATGGATAATATAGACAATAAAGACTGGAGAGAAAAGCTAGATCAGTTTAAGGTTCCCATAGCCTTAAGTTTTGTAGGATTAGTTTTAATTGTTGGTGGAATACTCTCGTCCGGTATAAATAAAGCTCAACCTAAGGTGTATCCAAAAGATAGTTTAGTTGAGGCTCAAAAACTGATTTCAGTTGATGTATCAGGTGCAGTTGTGAGGCCAGGTGTTTATGAGTTGAAGGACGGTTCCAGAATTGAGGATGCGATTGTTGCCTCAGGTGGGTTTACTGAAATAGCTAATGCGGAATATGTATCAAAATATCTAAATATGGCACAAAAACTATCAGATGGCAGTAAAGTATATGTGCCATTAGCTGGAGAGTCTGCCTCATTCGGCTCATCCGGTGTAAATGCTGGACAGAGTGGAGGCGTGGCAGGGACGAGCGCTCAAGCAAAAATTAATATTAATACTGCTTCGCAATCCGAGTTGGAGAGTTTGTCTGGTATTGGACCTGCGACAGCCTTAAAAATCATCTCAGGAAGATCGTATCAGACAATTGAAGACTTGTTTAATAAAAAAATTGTTGGTAAAGCTGTATTTGAGAAGGTAAAAGGTCAATTAGTTGTATATTGATGAGTAAATTATCTACAACTTTGGCCGTAATTTTATATCTTCTCATCTTTATAGTCAGATACCAACAAGGTGGTTGGGAAATAAAATTAGATTTGTTTCCGCAGGTTCGGAATAATCTGGATCAAAGAATCGGCCGGTTTTTGCCTTCTCCTCAAGCAGAATTGCTTTCTGGAATACTGCTCGGACAAAATAAAACCTTACCGGCAACTTTTAAACTGAACTTAAGGGATACTTCCACCTTGCATATTGTAGTGGCTTCAGGGCAAAATTTGAGCCTGGCAGCAGCATTTTTCCTGAGCTTGGCAGGATTGATTAAAAGAAGAAATGCCATTGTGCTTAGCTTGCTGGCAGTTGTGTTATACACTTTGCTAACCGGAGCTCAAGTGCCTGTTTTGAGAGCAGCTATTATGTTTAGTTTAGCTTCTTTAGCTCAAATCTTTGGCAGACAAAGAGATGGCTGGTGGATGTTAACTTTGACAGCTGGCTTAATGTTGCTGATTAATCCGCAATGGATAATTGACTTATCTTTTCAGCTTAGTTTTCTGGCTACATTCGGGGTAGTGGTAGTATCTCCGGTTTTGCTCAAGTATTTAGACAAAATTCCTATTTTTGGTCAGGATTTGGCTGTAACTCTATCAGCACAACTTATGGTAACACCTATTATAGTTCAGAATTTCCATCAAATTTCGTTTGTTTCTTTGATAACTAATATTTTGGTTTTGTGGACAATACCGTTTATTATGATCGGAGGAGCGGTCATGCTTATCTTAGGGACAGTTTTAAGTTTGCTTGGACAGTTGGTTGGTATTGGAGTTAACACACTACTTACTTATTTTGTTTATGTAGTTGGATTTTTTGCTAGTTTACCATTTGCTTGGGAATATGTTGGCGAGCAGGTTTGGGTAGTTTGGATGGGTTACTATTTAGTGTTAGCAGGAGTATTGGTAGCCATCAACAAGAAAATGAATGTAAGAGGTGAAAGAATTGATTAGGAAACTAAGAATGAGGAAACTTGTGAACAAGAAATCAGACATTCAGTTTCGAATTTCCAAGATCTAACACCCGGCTTTATGTTATGATTATCTTATGTTAAGACAACGGATTTTAGAAGATCTTAAAAACACAGCAAAGGATTTGGGTTATCCGTCAAACGATATATTTCTATCTATTCCCCAAAATTCTTCGTTTGGAAACTATACTTCGAATATGGCTTTACAGCTTGCTAAATTAGAATCATCTAAAGGTAAGCAGTCTGTTCCGCCGAGTGCTAAGCAAAATGGGTCTGCAATAAAAGTTGCAAATAAGATTTTAGAGAAATTTGGAAAACCAGATTATTTGGAGAAAGTAGAAATAGCTGGCAGTGGTTTTATTAACTTTTTTATTAAAGACTCTGAACTTGTCAAAAATGCTAACAATTCAGATATATTGCAAAAATCAACTAAAACTTCAAAAGTGCTTATTGAATATGGCCATGTTAATCCTTTGAAAGAGGTTCATATAGGACATCTCCGGACTTTTATCTTGGGAGAGAGTCTTTGTAGGATTTATGAATCATTAGGCCATACTGTATTTAGAGCAAATTATCAAGGTGACATTGGTCTGCATATTGCCAAGGCTATTTGGGGGATAAAAAAATTAGGTTTACCTTCACAGGAGTTATGTTTGAAGAAAAAAGCTGATTTTCTGGGTAGGGCATACGCTAAAGGGAATAAGTCATACGAAGAAGATTCTGTTTGCAAGAAAGAAATAGATAAAATAAACATTGGTCTTTATCAAAAACAGCCAGAGCTGCAGGAAATCTATCAATTGGCAAGATCTTGGAGTTTGGAATACTTTGAACCTATTTATGAACTTCTGGGAATAAAATACGACCGGTGTTTTTTTGAAAGTGAGGTTTTTGAGACAGGTAAACAAATAGTACTTCAAAACTTGGGTAAAGTTTTTAAAGAAAGCGATGGAGCTATTATCTTCCCAGGAGAAAAACACGGCTTGCATAACCGTGTTTTTATTACTTCAGCTGGTAATCCGACGTATGAGGGCAAAGAAATTGGTTTGGCAGAAATTGAATATGATGCTTTTGATTATGATAAATCAATCCATGTTGTTGCAAGCGAACAAGAGGGTTATTTTCAAGTTGTGATTAAGGCAATAGAGTTTATTTTTCCATATCTAAAACAGAAAAAATACCACTTGTCTTATGGTGTTGTTGATTTAAGTGAGGGTAAAATGTCATCGCGGACCGGTAATGTTGTAACTGTTGATGATTTGTATCATGTAGTATGCGAGAAAGTTAGGGAAGTTATGGAAAAAGGCAGTCTGGGAATTGACCAAGAAGTTGTTAGAGTTGTAGCTTTAGGAGCAATCAAATTTTCTTATTTAAAATTCTCCCCAAGACCAAATATGGTATTTGATCTTGCGCAGTCAGTTTCACTAGACGGGGACAGTGGGCCTTATGTCCAGTATGCATTTGCCAGGATTCAATCGGTTTTGAGAAATTCCAAAAAACAGCCGGAAGCAATGATAGAGACTACTGTGCTGGACAAACAAGAGAGAACACTGCTAAGACAGCTTCTTTATTTTTCTGAAACTGTAGAAGAAGCGTTGAAGCTGGGTCACCCAAATCTCATAGCTTCATATCTTATTGAACTCTCCAGAAGCTACAATCTTTTTTATCAGGAATGCAGAATTTTAGAATCACAAAAGCAAGATTTTAGATTAAAGTTATCATTGGAAGTAAGTAAGGTTTTAAAGAAAGGTTTGAATTTGTTAGGAATAGAAGCACCTGACAGAATGTAAGAGAGGATCAAGATAGATAAGGATAGATTGCAATAGAACTATGTTCAGAAGACGCTATAAAAAAAGATCCTCAAATAAAGTATTGATTTTCTTCAGGCTGGTTTTGAGTTTTGTGATGTTTGTTGTTTTGCTTCTTGGTGTGTACTCTGCCTATAAGCATTTTTCTGGTTTAGATCCGCTGAAAATTGATCCACAAGCAATTTTTAGTAATGTTGTTGTATCCAGAACACCTGAGGAGCTGCAGCAAGTTTTATCTTCACTTAATATTAGTCAGTTTAGTGTCCAGGATAAAGAAATATTGGGCCAGCAGCCCAATGCATCCTTGTCAGAGACATCTAAATCTATGAATTCAAATTTGCTGTTTCGTTTCCTGCTTATTAGCGATTCTCATAATGGTAATTCTAATCTAGAAAAAGCTATCAATCAAAGCAGGGCAAAATATCCGGATCTTAAATTTATCATTGGTCTGGGAGATTATACTGAAGTTGGAACAATTGAAGAGTTGGAGAATGCAAAAAAAGAATTTGACAGTTCTGCTTTGCGCTATTTTCTAGTACCAGGTGATCATGATCTTTGGGATTGCCGGAATAGGTCTTTGTTGTCAAGTTCTTGTTTTAGTCAGGTTTTTGGTCCTCCATACCAATCTTTTGAGCTTGAAAATTTTAAGTTCTTACTTTTAGACAATAGTGATAACTATACAGGTTTTGATAATAAACAAACTGCATGGATTGTAACAGAACTGGAAAAATTAAAGAAAACCGAAATAAAAGGACTTTTTGTATTTATGCATGAACCGCTTTACCATCCTTCTTCCGATCATGTCATGGGATGGGTAGAGAAGAGTTTGAAATTGCAAGCAGACGGGTTGATTTTTCAACTAAAAGAAGCAGGGGCAACCAAGATTTTTGCCGGAGATATCCATTTCTTTTCAGAATACAGTGAGCCTAAAACAGATTTATCCTTGGCTACAATCGGAGCTGTTACGATTGAAAGAAATCCACAAGCTCCCAGGTTCGCGGTTGTATCTGTATTTGATGATGGTTCAATAAAGGTAGAAGATGTGGAGATAAAGTAGGAAAAGTGGGAATGTACAATTGAGCATTGATAATGTACAATCTAATACAACATTTTACATTTCATATTGTAAGCTAATCGTTTCCAAGCAGAGTTTGAAGTAAATAATTTAATTTTATGAAACAGAGAACACTAATCATTATTAAACCTGATGGGGTAAACCGCGGCCTAATTGATGAGATCATTAAAAGATACGAGGCTGTTGGGTTAAAAGTTGTTAAACGCAAAGACATGATGGCGCCTATGAACATAATAGAAAAGCATTATCCCATGGATCCGGATTATCTTTGTTTGATTGGCGAAAAAACCATAGCCGCAGGTCAAAAAGTCAAATCTGCCGAGGATCAGGGAAGAAAAGTAGTAACCTGGTTGCGGAAATTCATCACCTCAGGTCCAATTGTAACCCTTGTTTTAGAGGG
The DNA here is from genome assembly GCA_018816815.1 of Patescibacteria group bacterium. GTDB lineage: Bacteria > Patescibacteriota > Microgenomatia > Daviesbacterales > UBA10151 > UBA10151. The sequence goes on along the minus strand of JAHIVD010000068.1, from coordinate 8,199 downwards.
AGAAAATGGAGTGGAGGTAGCGCGTAAAGTGACTGGTTTTACTGACCCCGCAAGTGCAGAAAAAGGGACAATTAGAGGAGATTTGGGAACAGATAACATTCTGGATGCCAATCGGGAAAAGAGACCTGTTTGGAATCTTATCCATGCTTCAGGTTCTCCGGAGGAGGCTAAAAAGGAGATCAGTCTTTGGTTTGGGGGAATAAATTAGGGAGCTTACTATTGAAAATCATCTTAATAAAGTGGCATGATTAAATCATGCAAAAAGGTTTTGCACGAGTACTTCTTTTAATTGCATTTTTAATTATTTCTGGTGGAATAGTTGGTGGGTCTTTCTATCTTAAAAATAGCTACCCAAGTTTATTTAGTAAATCCTCTCTTATTCAGCAAGCTGAAGTCAATACATCTGTCCAGCAAAATAACCCAGATTCAACAAGAGAGAGCCAATTGAATAAAGATTCTGTCAGCCCGGAGGAAATAGTCAAAGAATTCTACCAAGCTATTCAAGCTAAAGATAAAGCCAAAGCTCGAAGTTGTCTTTCTGCCGATGCGAATAAAGAGTCGTTTGAATCAACCCTTGAAGATTCAGATGATAGTCAATCTTTATATAAGGAAGAATTTGCTTTTAAAGTTATGGGGAGTAAAACATCTAGTGATGGTAGTACATCTTATGTGACTACTGAGATTATTAGTAATAAGGTCCCGATTAATACAACATTAACACTTAAAAAGAATAATTCAGAAAAGTGGCTTGTCTTTGATGCTGTTTGTACGGCTACTTCGTCAGCTATCCTATCCATGGGAAGACCTCTTGCTAACTCTGCAGGCGATACAGCTGCGCTTGTCACGCTTTACGAGGGAACAGGTAATGCAGATATGTATTTAACAAGTCCTTGGGGAACACATTCTGGAATTGATCCAAATACAGGCCAGCAAGTAGAGGAGATAGACGGCACTTTTTATACTGTTGCTCTTGATAAATCAAAAGCTTTTAGGATAAATGCGATGCCAGGTACTTGGGAGCTAAAAATCATGGGTAAAAAAGACGGAAGTTACAAGCTTTATACAAAATTACTGCCGATGGTTGTTGGTCAGGAGACAGTTTTAATAGAAAATTTGACTGAAAGGCAGACGAAAAAAGAATTAGTAGAAACCTTTATGTTGCATGTTCCAGCGGAGCAGGGTAAACCGCTTGAAGTAACTCCTATTAAATAAAAAGTTTAAATCGGGGATGAGAGAATTGAACTCTTTGTCTCTCGTACCCCGCCTGCCAACGCCTATCTCTGTCGGAATGCCGGGAATTGAACCCGGTGCCTCTCGGACCCGAACCGAGCGTTCTACCGATGAACTACATTCCGTGTTGCTATTGGCGGGCAGGCCGAAGCGAACGGTCTGCTGATGACCTAGTCCCCGTAATCTAACATTATACCTTGTAAGATGCTAAAATATCTATGTTTGGCCCTGTAGCTTAGTAGACAGAGCAGTCCCGTCCTACCGCGCCTGCGTGCCGTTGTAGCTCAATGGACAGAGCAATCCCGTCCTAAGGGATAGGTTGGAGGTTCGATTCCTCTCAACGGCGCACTTCGGCGGGCAGGAGGGAAAGGTCGGGGGTGCAATTCCCTCCAGGGCCACATATTAGGAATAGTTTGTGAGTGTGTTATGTCAAAACATTTCAAAATCACTTTATTTGTCCGTTTCATAGGTTATTTCCTGTTTTTTGCAGGACTAATCGCTTTTATTTTTATGATGGGTCCTGTTGTGCAGATAGAAGCTAGCTACAGGATTTCCAAAATTTTGAAGGTTAAGAAAACCGTGCCAATTATTACCTCTTTTGAACAATCTGCTGGGCAGTCTGCAGGAACAGAAGCAACAAGAAGCAGTGGACCTGTTGATTTTAGCAATGTTAGCTTAAACGATAACAGCATTATTCCAGTGTCAACAGAATATTCAATAGTTATTGAAAAAATCAATGCCAATGTTAAGATTATTCCAAATGTGGATCCTGGCAACGAGAAGCAGTATGTGCAGATGTTGACTCAGGGAGTTGCGGAGGCGTTAGGTTCAACACCCCCGGGAGTGCCGGGGAATTTATACCTTTTTTCCCATTCAACAGATGCTCCTTGGAATATTATTCGTTATAATGCCGTGTTTTATTTATTAAAGGAACTTGAGCCTGGAGATAAGATAATTATCTTTTACGAGAATAGAAGGTATGATTATGTAGTGTTTGATAAAACTATTACTAGCCCGGATGACATTTCTTTCTTAACAAATAGGTATGATGTTCCGGTTGTAACCCTGCAGACTTGTGATCCTCCGGGAACATTGCTTAACAGATTAATAGTAAGAGCTAAATTAATAAATAGTTAAATTCTTAATGATTTTTGATGACTTAAATGAATTAATGTGTGACTGAATGTTTGATTTAATGTTTGAAATTGTAAATTATTGCTTGAAAATTGTACAATATACAAATGTCTAAAAAATTTATTATTTCTATTGCAACACTAGCAATAGTTGGTATTGTTGCTGCTTTTGCAATTTTTTTGGCAAAAGGTTATACTTTTTCACCAAAAGAAAAAAGGATTGTTGGAACCGGGATTATTACTATAACTTCGGAACCTGATGCAGCTTCAGTTTTTATAGACGGGCATCTCACTACAGCTACTAATGCTACAGTTTCTTCTCTTCCCCCTAAAAATTATTCTGTCAGGGTTATTAAAGAAGGATTTATTCCCTGGGAAAAACAAGTCAGTGTTAAAGAAGGCTTAGTGACAGATGTTAAAATAACCCTTTTTCCTGCTATCCCCACTATTTATCCGTTGACTTTCTCTGGGGTGGAAAATCCGACTTTAAGTCCTGATGGAAGCAAACTTGCCTATGTTGTGCCGCTATCAGCTTCTGATGGTATTATTAATAAAAAGGCAGGAGTTTGGGTTTGGACACAAACCCGTAATCAACCTATTTCTTTTGCCAGATCTGCAGAACCTCATCAGATTGCTCAAAGCACAAGTACAGATTTTTCAAAAGCTTCGTTGCAGTGGTCAAGCGATTCCAAGCAAGTTTTGGCAACAGTTGAAGATAATAATTACCTTTTGGAATTTGATAGATTAAATTCTGATCCCCGCGATATTACACCTATCCTGCAAGCTACCGTAAATTCTTGGGAAGAAGATACCCGTTTAAAAAATGAGGCAAGGGTGTTAGCAATTAAAGACATAACCTTCCGTCAAATTGCTTCCTCTGCAGCTATTGTGCGGTGGTCTCCGGATGAAACCAAATTTATGGCTGGTAAGGCTGAAACAGATCTTAAAGTTTATAACTTGGAAAATAAAAAAGAATATTCATTACTTACTGCTAGAGCTCATATTTGGTTACCCAATTCAATGCATGTTATCTTGATTGAAGAAAAAACAATATCAATTGCTGATTTTGATGGGACAAATAAAGCTGTTATTTATGCAGGTAGCTTTCAAGATGATTTTGTTTTTCCGTGGCTTGATTCATCAAGGTTAGTGATTATTAGTTCTTTTCCGACCCCGACTGCTTCAGAGCCAAACTTATTTGGTGTAAATCTTAGGTAATTATTAGTCATCCTGACAAATCAGATAAGCCAATAGATAAGAGCTGATAGCTTTTGATCTATTTAGTGTATCTTGTGACCAGGTTTTTTGATTGGTAAAATCACAATCAGTTATCAGCTTATTATTTAATTTTTATGTTTAATTTCAGCAAAAGAATTGGTATAGATTTGGGTACTGCTAACTCTTTAGTTTATCTTGCAGGTTCAGGCATTGTTTTAAATGAACCAACTGTAGTTGCTGTTACAACCGATGACAATCGGGTTTTGGCAGTTGGTAATGAAGCTAAAGAAATGCTGGGGAGAACTCCGGGAAATATCACTGTTTCCCGCCCTATAAAAGACGGGGTAATTGCAGATTATGTGATTACTGAAGCACTGATCCGTTACTTTCTGGACAAAATTTGTAGTCCGAACAGGCTTTTTAAGCCAGAAGTTATGGTTTGTGCGCCTGCCGGAGTGACTTCTGTTGAGAAAAGAGCAATTTTGGACGCAACAATCTCTGCTGGAGCAAGGACAGCTTTTTTAATTGATGAACCACTGGCAGCAGCCATTGGAGCTAATATTCCCATTGCCAATCCTTCCGGCAATATGATTATTGATATTGGCGGGGGAACAACAGAGGCAGCAGTTGTTTGCTTAGGAGGAGTAGTAGTTCATTCGTCTGTGCGGGTTGGCGGTAATAAGATTGATGAAGCAATTCAAAGCTATGTGCGCAAAAAACATAATTTAATTATCGGAGAAAGAATGGCAGAAGAAGTTAAGATTAAAATAGGCTCCGCAACTAAACTTAAGTCTTCCGAGGAGCAGAAGATGGAGGTTCGGGGCAGAGATGCTTTTTCAGGCTTACCCAAAACTATTGAGATTACATCTGACGAGGTGACAGAAGCTATTGCAGGCATTACCCGAAAAATCGTCGTAGCAGCAAAAAGTGTATTGGAGCAAATCCCGCCAGAGCTTGCTTCAGATATTATTGATAAAGGTATTGTGATGAGCGGAGGAACGTCGCTTCTGCGGAATCTGGATAAGCTTTTAACAGAATCGTTAGGTGTACCCGCAGCTCTGGCAGAAAAACCACTTCTTTGCGTGGCTCTTGGAACAGGATTGGCGCTCGAAAATCTGGATTTGTATAAGAGAAGCGTATCAAAACGATAGTTTCCCTTGCGGGCACCGCATTAGTATTGAAATCACTGTTTTAATAGTGTTTTGTGCTCCAGTGCTTGGTTAGCAAAAGATGATTTAAGCATGGTATCATCATTACATGATCATAGGTTTTGATGGGTCAAGAGCGTTTGTAGGCAAAAGAACAGGAACTGAGAATTACTCTTATCAGTTACTAAAAAATCTAGCTAAAATTGATAAGGCCAATAGTTATATTGTCTATTTGCGCTCGGTAGCTAAACAAGGGAACGGCTGGCCGGAGAATTTTCAATTTCAGGTTATAAAATGGTCAAGATTTTGGACACAAGGAGGATTAGCGCTTCGAACATTTAAGGATCATCTGGATGTATTGTTTGTGCCGGCACATACTTTGCCGGTAATTAGATATCCTGGGTTAAAAACTGTAGTAACAGTACATGATTTGGGTTCCGAATACCTACCTTCAATGCATCAGATCAAACAAAGACTCTATTTGGGCTTCATGCAAAGATATCAACTACAAACAGCCACCAAAATAATTGCAGTATCAAAAGCTACAAAAGGTAGTCTTGTTAAAAAAATAGGAATAGATTCAGAAAAGATAAAAGTAATTTATGAAGGGTATAATAAAAACCTGTTTAAACCGGTTAAATCTGATCTATTAGTTAATAGTTTGAGTCAATACGGACTTAAGTCAGGAAGTTATTTTTTATTTGTTGGGACAATACAGCCAAGAAAGAATTTGGAAAGACTGATAAAGGCCTTTGCCAGGCTGTCTGAGTTAAACTCCGCCATTGCTTGCTTGGTTTTAATAGGTCAGAAAGGTTGGTTAAGTGATGAAATCTATAAATTACCAAAGAAGCTAGGTATAAAAGAAAAGGTAAAGTTTTTAGGTTATGTGCCTGAATGTGATTTACCTTCTTTTTATTCAGGAGCAGCTGCCTTAACTTTTCTCTCGCTCTTTGAAGGATTTGGTTTGCCTATTTTAGAAGCTCAAGCCTCTGGATGTCCGGTTTTAACCTCCAATGTGTCATCTATGCCGGAAGTTGCTGATTTGCCAGGTTTGTTGGTGGGGTCAGTTGGCAAAGGTGCAATTTTTGTAGATCCGTACTCTATTGATGATATAGTGGAGGGAATGGTAGAAATTATAAATAAAGATACGAAGAAAAGGATAGTTAAAGCAGGATTTGAAAACATTAAAAGGTTTTCGTGGGAAAAATGTGCCAGGGAAACACTCAAAATACTGGAAGCGCTTTAAATTATTATGAAAGTAGATATTTTAGGAGTTAAAATTGACAAGGTTAGTTTAACCGAAGCTCTTGTTATCGCGGAAAAGTGGATCCGGAGTTTAGAGAAACGGTATATTGTGACCCCTAATTTGGAATTTATTTTAGCAGCTCAAAAAGATAGAGAATTTAGAGATATTCTAAATAAAGCAGATTTAGCTATTCCAGATAGCTCCAGTCTTGGTTTGTCTGATTGGTTGCTTAGAAAAAGTAGATTGGAAAGAGTATTGCTTTGGCCACTATTCTTCTTCCCGATAAAGTTAGTGATGCAGTTTGATATAGTGACTGGAATAGATTTTATGGAAGCGCTTTGCAAGGTAGCAGCAGAAAAAGGCTTTACAACAGGCTTTTTGGGAGGCAAGGGTGAGACAGCAAAGGAAGCTGTGGAGTGCTTGAAGAAAAAGTATCCGAAACTAAAAGTGGTGTTTGCAGAAAGCGGTGGGGAAATAGATAGAAATGGGAATATGCTTTCTGGCTGCAGGTTATCAAATATTGCTAAGTCAGATTTGGTTTCTGCTAAGGAAAACGGGGAACTAAAGTCAGTAGATATTTTATTTGTGGCTTTTGGACACATTAAGCAAGAGAAATGGATTGCCAAGAATTTAGATAAGATTCCTGTGCATATTGCCATGGGGGTTGGAGGAGCGTTTGATTATTTTTCCGGCAAAGTGCTCAGAGCACCTAAATGGGTAAGAAAATTAGGCTTTGAGTGGCTTTTTAGATTGGTTATTCAGCCATGGAGGATTAAAAGACAGCTAGTATTATTTGAGTATTTAAGGTTATTATTACATAAGTAACAAAAAGGTTATTATTTTATGACTAAACTTAAGACATACAAAGATACAACACCTGTCTTGATAGAGAAGGTAAAAAAAGGCGCTAACACGCCTTACCATATATTAACAGAGAAAGATCAAACAGTATTTGTAATTTCTTCGGGATTGAATGGGAGAGAGTTTAATAAAACCTCGGGTTATTTTAATAATTTTTCTGGCATACAAACATATCAATGTCTTTATGGTTCTGGAATTTTACTAATGCAGAGAAATGACGAATCTGAAGAAGCAAAGGAATTTATGATTGTCAGACTAAATCCGCACACACAGGTTGATGCTCCGGCAGGTTGGTTTATTTGTCTTGTTAATACGGGAAAAAGTTTCTTGATAGTTTTAAAAAATAACTCCTTGGATAAGGAGTATAAAGATGTAAAGTCGATTTCAGAAAAAAAAGGATTTGCATATTATATAGTTGAGAAAAGAGGGGAAATCGCTTTCGAACCAAATCCTAACTATCGTGTTCATCCTCAAATTACAACAGAATAATCTTAGAATCAAAAATAATACTTTTTATTATCCCAGCAACATATTCATCCTCGATTAGCAAAAACATATTGCAAGCGCTAATTAACTTATATTGGCAAGAGGCTTAAGATGATGTTCTATTAATAATGTTGTTTTATGTAATTCCAGATCTAGACAGCAGAAGATCCTGAGGATGTTTTTTGTGTTATGCCAAGAAGCCAGAGTACAGCTTCTTTTTTATACCTGCGGTCACCCCGACTATTTATTCTTATTGCAGGTAGTTTCCCTCTTTTGCCCCAGCGTTTGATAGTTAGGGTAGAGACGCGTAAGACTTCTGCAACTTCCTTGACTGTTAATAGATCAGGAAGATTTTCAAGTGATAATTTATCGCTCATATTTTTATAAGAAGATCTATCTATATCTTCATCTGCCTTATTAACTCTTTGTATATCATAACAAAACAGAGGGTGTCAAGGAGTGCGTCTCCTGCTGTTGTAAGTTTAGCTTTAGCTTCTTCCGCGGGTTCCCTAAGCAGACAGTTCAAATTTCGTTTAACATTGCATACATTTTTGACAAGAATACGGAAAAGGTAGTCTGATTAAAGCAATGTCCATCTTGACGAAATCTATCCCAAACACATCCGAGAGGTTCAGTGTAGATAATCAAAAAAGAATTGCCCATATTTTAGTTCTTTTGGTTTCTTGTAGCAGGTCTTGGGGTTTCAGTTTATCTTGTTCAACAAACAACAAATTTGTTCCCCAAAGCTGCAGCTCCCGTATTGATTACCTGTTCTGCCTGTAGAGCTGATATTAATAGAGATGGTCAGGTAAATATTACTGATTTTGGAAGACTAGTTAGATGTATGGGTAAAAGCGCAAGTGAATCAGCAAGCGGT
>JAHIVD010000067.1 GCA_018816815.1 Patescibacteria group bacterium | reverse complement strand
TCACCAATACCAAGACAGGAGAAACAGCCTTTGTTGAAACAACCATTGAAGACCCGCTTTTAAAAGAGAAGGTTGACCTGCTTAAATCCCTGGGACACTAAATGATACAAGTCAGGAAAAATTTAGATAAATTTGTGAAATGGTGTCACATTGGTCCCTCAATAGCACAGGTAGAAAAAGTTATTGTAACCGAAGATAAATTTAAAAACTTCCCTCAATTTAAAACAAACTAAACAATCTTTTCCCAGGGAAATTCTTCCCTGCCGAAATGACCATAAGCAGCTGTTGGCAGATAAATCGGTCTTTGTAAATTAAGACCTTTCAAAATCCCGGCAACCGAAGTATCCAGAATCTTTAACATAAAATCTTTAATAACTTTCTGGCTTTTTTTGGCTGTTCCAAAAGTCTCTATCTCTTGCATCGTAGGCTTTTTGGCTCCAATAAAATAAGCCAGTCTCACTTCTACTCTTTCAGCCAGCTTATGAGCCACAATATTTTTAGCCAAAAATCTAGCAGCATATGCTCCTGACCTATCAACTTTTGTCGGATCTTTTCCAGAAAAAGCTCCACCTCCAACTCTGGCATAACCTCCGTATCCATCAACAACTATTTTCCTTCCGGTTACTCCACAATCAGCAGCTGGTCCTCCGTTGTGCCAAACACCTGTTCCATTAACAATTAAATCTTTAATATTTAACTTAAAACCAAACTGATCCAAAATTGGCACAACAACTGCATTATAAATATCTTTTTTAACTTGACTTAAAAGAACTGATTCTTTATGTGGTATAGCAACAACTACTTGTAGAATTTTTGATGGTTTACCATTCCTGTATTCCACAGTCACCTGGCTTTTGCCGTCCGGCCTAAGATAAGCAATCAAACCTTCTTCTCTAACATAATCCATTCGTCTTACTAAATCATGAGCAAGAATTATAGGAAGAGGCATCAGCTGTTTGGTTTCACTGCAGGCAAATCCAAACATCATGCCCTGATCACCTGCACCTTTGTTATCAACTCCTACAGCAATGTCTTGTGATTGTTCGTGTAGATAGTTTTCTATATGTGATTTGTAGGAAAAATTCAATTTAGGATCATTGTAACCAAGTCTCTTAATTTGCTCTCTGGCAATGCTTTTATAATTCACTTTAGCATTAGCAGTAATTTCACCGGAAATTACTACCTTATTAAATCCAACCAATGTTTCACAAGCCACACGGCCGAATCTATCCTGTGTTAAAACAGCATCCAAAATTGCGTCAGAAATTTGATCACATATTTTATCCGGATGACCGGCACAGACCGATTCAGATGTAAATGTAGTAATACTGTTTACCATAAAAAAACCTCTCATCAAGAGAGGCCTAAAAGTTTGTCTAAACTAAGACCGCATCTTCCGATTATTTATCGGAACTGGCACCGTTACTTACCGGTTGCCGGCTACCCGCCTTAACGGGAGCACTCTTGATGTCTGTATAAGTAAACCATAAATTGATTAATTTGACAAGTCCTCAAAAATTCCATGCTTTTTTATAATCTTAATTACTTTTTCTTTCTTTTCTTCAACATCACCATTCATATCAACTTCTATATTAAGCCGCAACAACGACTCAGTATTTGAACTTCTAAGTGACAATCTCCAGTCTGTGAAAGAAATCGATATCCCGTCAAGCTCTGAAATTTCTCCTTTAGAAAATTCCTTTTTAACTGCCGCCATTATTTCTTTTGCATTTTTAACCCTGAAATTAGTCTCACCAGATTCATAACTTCTCCGCAACTCTTCAACTATTTGTGAGAGTTTTTTATTCTCGTCAGTCATTACCTTTAAAACCATCAGGATCATCGGTAACTGTGACTCTGCGTTACCTGTTTCTCTAAAGAAATAATGAGCAGATGATTCACCAGCAAAAACCCCGCCGCTTTCTGCTAATTTTTCTGTAATAAACGCATGACCTACCTTTGTAATAACAAAAGTTCCACCCAGCTCTTCAACTATTTTTTTTGGGGTCATAATATATCTTATATCTGCCAGAATCGTTGCACCTTTGTGTTTTTTCAACATCTCCCTGGCAACAATCGCCATGATAATCGAAGGCGGCACAATATCTCCTTTTTCGTCGATAAAAAATAATCTGTCTCCATCACCATCAGGCGCAAGCCCTAAATCCGCACATGTCTCCACCACTTTTTTTTGCAAATCAACTAAAGTTTCTTTCTGCAAAGGATCTGCCTGATGTGCAGGAAATGTTCCGTCTAAATCAAAATTCATTTTTATTAATTCTCCAGGAATAGATTCAAATAGTTCTTCAATATAGAGCGCTCCTACGGCATTAGCAGCATCTGCAACAATCTTAAATTTGTTGATTTTAGGATTGTCTGCTATTTTCAAAGCGTTTTGTATTTCTTCTTTAACAATCTCTTCTTCTTTGATGATACTGCCAACACCATATTCAGGCAGATCCACTCCACACATGCTTCCTTTTCTAATATCATCCATGCCAGTATTTTTGCCGATTTTAACCAAACCGGTTGAAGAAATTCTCACAATTTTTATGCCATTATATTCTTTAGGATTATGAGAGGCTGTAATTTGCAAACCCCCGTCATATTTATTTTTGAAAACTGCAAAATAAAGAGTTGGCGTAGAAACTATGCCTAAATCAATAACTTTCGCTCCCAGTTTTACCAAGGTTTTAGAAACTGCTTCAAAAATTACCGGTGATGAAAGCCGCATATCGCGTCCAACAGCAATTGTCAAAGGTTTTCTGCTTTTTAACTGATCCAATAAAATTTTATAAATTGCCCGCGTTATTGGAACTGCAAATTGTTCGTTTATTTCTTTAGGATAAATACCCCTAATATCGTAACTTTTAAAAATTTTTTCCGGTGGAATTAATTTATCCATTTAACTCTTAACGTATTCTACCAAACTCATGCAACAATACGCTACAATTAAATTTTCATAAAACCCTGATAAAAACAACTGTAAAACTTTTATCGTTTTGGGGATTGCTTCTTTGCTCTTGCTTTTTGAGCCAGACCATATTTTCTTCGTTCTTTTGCTCTTGCATCACGGGTAAGGAAACCTGCTTTTTTAAGAATTGTTCGCAAGGAAGGTGTTTGCTTAGCAATAGCTCTGGCAATACCATGAATAACTGCTTTAAGCTGTGAAACCTGCCCTCCGCCAACAACTTTTACTGAAATTGTAAATTTTTTGGAAGTTTTAGTAATTTCCAATGGTTTCATATAAACTTTTTGTAAGATCGAACCTGCAAAATATTCCGCAATAGGTTTTCCGTTAACAATAATTTGACCATTTCCAGAAGCCAATCTTACTCTGGCGTTTGCTTCTTTACGCCGTCCAACTGTAAAAACATTTTCCATAATTACTTTATCTCTTCTTCCCTGCTGGCAAGCGAACCTACAGCAGGGCCTGCAAAAACTTTCAACCTTTTAATCATTTGCCTACCTAGTTTGTTATGAGGAAGCATGCCTTTTACTGCATGCTCAATAATATATTCTGGCTTGCGGATTATCATTTTATCAAAGGTCTCAACTCTTAATCCGCCCGGGTATCCTGAATGTCGGATATATTTCTTATCCTTCATCTTTTTTCCAGTAACCTTAACTTTACCTGCATTTGTCACTACAATAAAATCTCCCATATCTAAATACGGTACAAATTTATTTTTATTTTTTCCCATTAGAATAGTTGCTATTTCTGTTGCGAGCCTGCCCAGGATTTTTCCACTAGCATCAATAACATGTGATTCTCTTTTAATATTTTTAGCTGAAACTACGTTTGTTGACATAATTACTTTTTAGATTATATTGACGCTGCCTTTTTTCTTGACGCACGTCTAACAGATTTTACTTTTTCTTTCTCTTTGATTTCTTTTTCTTTTATTTGTACTGTTTTTTTACTAACATCTAAGTTCTGTGCCTTAGATCCTTTTTCAATTGGCTTTAAATCTTCAGCACCAATTAAACTCATTTTAACAATTGTAGTTTGATCACCCATTCGGGTGCCCATTCTAACTGTCCTGGTAAAACCAGACGTTCTGGATCCTAATTTTGGAACTATCTCTTTAATTAATCTCTCACATAAATCCTTATTATCCACAAAAGAATCAACTAAACGGTTTTGCTTTGTGTTGGATTTAACAGAATTAATTATTTTATCAACCAAACCTTTGATTGCTTTTGCTTTTACTTCTGATGTTCGAATGGTTCCGTAGGATAGAAGAGAGCGTACTAATCCTTTGAAAAGTGCTTTACGCTCATTTTTATTTCTTCCAAGGTGCTTGCCATAAACTCTATGTCTCACCCAAAGACAACCCCCTCTCAATTAGCTTCTCTGATATTAAATGAATAGATTTTGTTCCCAAATTTCTTGCCTTTAGCATTTGAATGCGGGGAGTATTTATCAAATCTTCAATCGTGTTAACTTCTATTGCTTTCAAAGCATTGATAATCCGTACTGGTAAATCAAGTTCTTCAGTTGTCAATCTTAAAGTTTCTTCTGAAATTTTTAAGTCAACATTTTCTATCTCTTCCTCGGGAGGAGGTTCAAAAATTGCATGAAATGTATCAGCCAAAATCCTTGCAGCGCAGTTCATTGCATCTAAAGGAGTAATTGTTCCGTCTGTAGTAATATCTAAAATTAACTTATCAAAATCTGCCCTACGGCCAACCCTGGTTGGTTCAACACTATAATTAATTGATATAATAGGACTAAATAATGCATCAACTGAAATAATGCCAATCTCATCAGTTTTTCCTTCTTCAGCAGTTAAATAACCTTTACCTTGTTTTGCCACCATTTCAATATTCAGTTTAGATTTGGCGTCAGTTAAAGTTGCAATCTTTTGATCCAGATTTACAATTTCTGCATCACCTTCTATTTCCAGATCTTTAGCTTTAACTTCTTTCTTGCCTGATGTTTTAAGAGTTAGTTTAATAGGCTCATCAGAATGTATGCTTAAACGAACTTTTTTGATATTTAAAATAATTTCAATTACGTCTTCTAATACACCATCTATTGTTGAGAATTTGTGAGAAACACCGTCAATCTTAACTGAAGTTACTGATGCACCAGGTAGGGCTGTTAGTAAAACACGCCTCAGGCTATTTCCTAATGTATGACCAAAACCAGCTTCAAGCGGTTCAATTGCAATACTTGCAAAATTTTCTAATTCTTTTTCTATTTTAACTTTAAACATTATATTTTTAACTTCCTTTTAAAAACAAATCCTTATCTGGAATAATATCCAACAATAAGCTGCTCATCAATCGCCTGTTCCATCTCTTCTCGATCAGGAATTCTTAAAACCTTACCAATCGTAGCTTCTCTTTTGAGCCATTCCGGCAAGACCAAGGAATCTTCTAAACTAGTTTTAATCTGTGTATTATCTCGCAAATTGTCAGATATTGCAATAGTCTGCTCTTTATTGACCCGAAAAGAAGGAATTGTCACTTTTTTACCATCTACTTTAATATGACCATGACTGACCAATTGTCTAGCTCCAGCTCTGCTTTTGGAAAAACCTAACCTGTATACTACATTATCTAATCTGGTTTCTAAGGTTTGAAGTAAAACCAAGCCTGTTGCTCCTTTAACCTTGCTAGCTTCATTAAAATATTTCTTAAATTGTTTCTCTAAAACTCCATAAATACGTTTAGCTTTTTGTTTCTCTCTAAGCTGCAGCCCATATTCTGATATCCTCCTTCTCCGACGTAATCCATGTTGTCCTGGCGGTACGATGCTTTTTTTCTCAAAATGTTTAACATCTTTTGCAAACAAAGCAATGCCTTCTCGTCTTGACAATCTTCTCTTTGGTCCAGTATAACGTGCCATTTTTTGTTTTTAACTTTTCCGGATAACCAATAACTTTTTATTTGCTATTTGTTTTCCTCACGAAAAATCTAGTTTTGCCTCCTTCTGTTTAAAATAAAACTTGCAAGCTTTATTCGTAAATCTAATATGCTTTTCCTTCAGAATCAAATCATTAATCATAAAATCTATACTCTCCTGCGTTTTTTTGGTCTTGGACCATTATGCGGAATAGGTGTCACATCAGCAATCATAGTAATATTAATTCCAACTCCCCGCAGAACTTTAATTGTGGCATCCCTGCCAGATCCCGGGCCTTTAATGTATACCTCAACTGAACTCATTCCAAATTCTTTTGCTTTTTGGGCGACTTTTTCCATTGCTGAAATTGCTGCAAAAGGAGTTGCCCTTCTTGCACCTTTAAAACCAGCGGCGCCTGAAGTACTCCAGGCTAACGTATTCCCGGAAGCATCAGTTAAAGTAATCACAGTGTTATTGAAAGTCGCTGTAACATACACTCTACCGCTGCTTACTCTTTTCCCTGTTGATTTTTGTTTCTTAATTTGTATTTTCTTTTTAACCACTTTTCCCTCCTTTTGTTTTACCAGCAGGTGATCCTGTTTTACCAGCAGGTGATCCACCTGTTGAGGCAACTACTTCTTTTCTAATAGTCCCTATAGTTTTCCTCTTGCCTCGTTTAGTCCTAGCATTACTTCTTGTTCTTTGTCCTCTTGTCGGCAAACCTTTCCTGTGTCTTAAACCTCTGTAACTTCCTGTTTCTTCCAGTCTTTTAATATTCTGTTCAATCTCTTGCTTTAAGTCTCCTTCTGTTTTAAACTGCTCAATACTTTTTTGTAATTTATTAATCTCTTCTTCTGTCAAATCTTTAACCCTTTTATCAGGTGGAATTTGAGCGTCTTTAATAACTTTTATTACATTAGATCGCCCTATACCAAAAATATAGGTGAGTCCAATATCAATTCTTTTATTTTCCGGCAAATCTATTCCTGCAATTCTAGCCATATTTATCCTTGTCTTTGTTTGTGTCTTGGTTCACGAGAACAGATAACATATAGCGTGCCCTCGCGCTTGACTATTTTACAAAATTTACAACGAGTTTTAATAGATGCTAATACTTTCATTTTTTCTAAATCCTCTTTAAAAAATAATAGCCTTTAATTAAAAAGGCAAGGTTTTTCAAAACAAGCTGTAAAATACATGATACCGCAAGCAAGAAAGCCCTATATTTTTCTTATTTCAGTCTAAATGTAATCCTTCCTTTATCCAAATCATATTTCGGACTCATATCAATTTTTACCCTATCTCCTTCTAGCAACCTTATATAGTGTATTCTCATTTTACCTGAGATATGACACAAAATCACTCTTCCTAAGAGTTCAGGTACTTCAGTGCTTTTATCAATTTCAACTCTAAATAAAGTATTAGGCAAAACTTCTTTAACTTTGCCTTCTACTTCAATAACATCTTTTGCCATATTTTTGATCCTTTTAAAAAGAAAAACTTCTGCGAACGCTGTTGCAATCACTGTTGCACAATACGAAACAGGCGCTTAAGCGCGTAAGCTTTGCTTATAATTTTAAAACTTAAGTATTTTAACAGATTTAGCTTCGTTTTACAACCCAAACTGCTAAACATTAGGCTTTCCGCCAATCTGTCAAAACTTCCGCCTTTCCTTTCCCAACAAGTACCGTCATCTCAAAAAGCCCTCCTAGTGATCTATCTACCGTATAATAAGTCCATCCATCACTGCCTATGGCTATCTCCGAAGACCCTGCAGTAAAAATTACTTCGATTGCTAAAGTCATACCGCTTTCTAAAATTGCCCCTTGCCCTTTTAATCCGAATCCTGGTATTTCCGGAGCTTCATGCAAAGATCTACCCACGCCATGCCCTGCCAGGCTTCTTACAACGCTGCATCCTGCTTCTTCAACTGTCTCCTGTATAGCTGATGAAATATCACCAATTCTGTTACCTGCAACAGCCTTGCTTATCCCTGCCCACAAGGTCTTTTCTCCTGTTTGAAGGAATTTTACTTTTTCCGGGCATTTACCGATTAGTATGCTCCAAGCACAATCAGTATGCCAGCCTTTATACATTACTGCTAAATCAACACTAACTAGATCCCCGTCAACAAATTTTCTGTCCGTAGGTATACCATGAACCACTCCTTCATTTACCGTAATACAGGTAGCATATTTATATCCAGGCACAGTTTTATATGATAAATCCCCACCGTTTTTGTAAATCTCCTTTTCTACAATTCTATCAACTTCAAGCCCTGTCACCCCCGGCTTAATTGCTTTCAAAGCAGCTTTTAGTGCTTTTGCGGTAATCAAACCAGAATCTCTCATCAGTTTCTGCTCATAAGAATTTTTTGTTTTCATTTTTGCAATCTATCCTTTATCCTGCAGAAAATATCTTCAACTTCCCCCATACCATCAATTTCTATTAAAATCCCTTGATTTTTATAATAATCCAACAAAGGCATAGTCTGTTCGTTATATAAACTTAAGCGTTTTTTTATAGCTTTTATAGAATCATCCTCTCTGTCCCTTGCCAAAAGCCTTTTAATAACCTCTTCATCAGAAATTTTCAAAGCAAATACCTTATCAACTTTTGGATCAAAAATCTGTTGCTGTTTTTTATTTCTTGGATATCCATCCAAAATAAACCCTTTCCTGCAATCATTACTGTTTAATCTTTGTTCTACAATTTTTGCTGTTTTAAAATCATCAATCAACTTTCCTGAATTTAAGATTTCTTTTATTTTTCTTCCCTGTTCTGACTTCTGTAAACTAAGTTCCCGAAAAATATCACCTGTAGATATTTTTGGTAAATTAAAATCTTTAGCCAATAAATCAGCTTGCGTTGATTTTCCAGAACCTTGCGGACCAATCAAAAGTATTTTCATATTGTAAACTTCTTTTTAAAAAACAAAAACCTGCAAACACAAAACATAGAATTTCAAACGAAACACAATAAATCCTTATCTTTTAGTAAACACTTCATAACTTCTCTCTATCAACTTACTTTCAAATTGCTTAGCTGTATCTAAAATAACTGATACCACAATAAGAAGCCCTGTCCCGCCTAAAACTAAAGTTTCAATGCCGGTTACTTGCGAAGCAATAGACGGTAAAACCGCAACTGCGCCCAAAAAGATGGCTCCTGTTAGGGTAATCCTAACCATAATATAATTCAGAAAACCAGCTGTCTGAGTACCGGGTCTTATTCCAGGAATAAATCCACCGTATTTTTTGATTTCATCAGCAACTTTTACAGGATTAAAAATTACTGCAGTATAGAAAAAAGTAAAACCAACAACCAAACCAAAATAAAACAAATTATATGTCATACTTCTAGGATCAAAATTTACTGATAAAAATCTACCTATTGAAGATAATTGAGGATGAGAAAGACCAGCTAAATACGATCCTGCAAACGACGGAACCAAAACCAATGAAACAGCAAAAATAATCGGAATCACTCCGGCTTGATTAACGCGAAGCGGTAAATAAGTCTGAGCACCTGCTTCCGAACCTTTCTCTCCGGTAAATCTCCTGGCATATTTAACCGTAATTTGTCTTCTTCCTTCATTTACAAAAACCACACCTGCAGTTACAAAAACTGCCAGAACAAGGAAAATAAGAATATTCATTACTTGCGTCTGATCTGCAACAGAAGCTGTCTGTGTTAACGTAATAGGAACTCTTGCAACAATACCTGCAAAGATTAAAAGCGATATCCCGTTACCAATACCGTATTCTGTAATCAATTCTCCAATCCACATCAGAAAAATTGTTCCGGCAGTCATCCCTATAACGATTGCTGCCACCTTTAGTGGGCTAATTTGAGTAATTATTCCCTGATTTTTCAATAATGCAAACATACCAATTGCTTGCAACGCAGAAAGCGGTATAGTTAAATATCTTGTGTATTGATTAATTATCTGCCTGCCCATTTCACCTTCTTTAGATAAAGCCTCAAGTTTTGGATTAATCATTGTTAAAAGTTGAAATATAATAGCCGCATTAATATAAGGATTAAGTCCCAAAGAAATTATTGAAAAATTTGCCAAAGTCCCACCAGAAAAAATATCTAAAAGTCCCAAGAACTGATTGGAAGAAAAAAGCTGTTTCAATCCTGCAAGATCTACACCAGATACAGGAACATGAGCAGAAACTCTAAAAATTATGACTAAAATTATTGTTATAAAGATTTTTCTTCTTAGTTCTGCAATCTTAAAAGCATTAATGATCGGAGAAAGAATATTAGTCATACTCAACCTTTCCGCCAGATTCTTCAATCTTTTTCCGGGCGGAAGCTGATACAGGAAGCCTAACAGTTAGAGCTCGGCTTAGTTTGCCTTTATTTAAAATTTTTACCCCTTTTCTTGCCTGTTTTTCTGAAATAATATTCGTCTTAATAAGTTTTTCTAGGTCAACAATCGTTTTGTCTTTAAAAATATCTAATTTAACAATATCAAGTAATGTTTTTTTAGTAGTCAATTTTGGATTACCTTTCCCTTTTTTAAAAGGTAATTTTTTATACAGCGGAAGACCACCTGTAAAACTTAATGGTATTTTACCTCTTGCTTTTTGACCTTTTGTACCCCGTCCAGCGGTTTTCCCTTTTCCAGAACCGATACCGCGGCCGAGTTTTTTCTTAGGTCTTGTTGTAATTTTTGTAAGTTCGTGTAATTTCATAGCAACAACTTTCAGTTATTAGTTTTTATATCAGTCTTTAGCTTAGTTGATGTTTTAGCCTGACCAGTGTCTGATCGCTCTTTTTCTACCTTCTTCAGTTTTCCTAATGCTTCCAGTGTTGCATAAACATTTGAAGCCTGATTTTTAGTACCTAAAATCTTGGATACAATATCATGAATACCTGCTGCCTCAACTACAACCCTAACCGCACCTCCGGCTACAACACCTGTACCTACAGGAGCTGGTTTAAGTAATACTTTTGCCGCACCTTTTTTTACTAAAATTTGATGTGGTATAGTTTTTCCTTTCAAAGATACTGTAATTAAGTGCTTTTTTGCATAAGACGTTGCTTTTCTTATTGCGGCTTGCACGTCAGCAGCCTTACCCAAACCTACTCCAACTTTTCCTTTTTTGTCGCCGACAACAACCAAAACAGATAAAGATCTTTTATCTCCTCCTTTTGTTTTCTTAGATACCCTATTAATTTGGACTACTCTTTCAAAAAATTCTGATTGCATATTTTCAGGATTCATTAAAATTCTAAACCTCCTTCTCTGGCACCTTCTGCCAAACTTTTTACTCTACCGCTGTACAAAAAACCGGCCCTGTCAAATACTACTTTCTTAATTTTAAGTTTTAATGCTTTAACTGCCAGCTGTCTACCTACCTCATAAGCCTTTTTATTTTTTTGTTCTTTGGTCATTTTCAAATCGTTTGCTTCAGCGTAAGTTATACCTGCTTTATCATCAATCAATTGAGCAAAAATATGTTGACTTGATCTGAATACAGATAACCGTGGACGCTCTTGAGTCCCATAAATCCGTTTTCTTATTTTTAAATGTTTCTTTGCTCTATTTTCTTTTTTCATAATCGCTTGCAATTATACCGCAACCTTTTTTACGCTGCGTTATAAATTACTTCCCTGAAACTGCAGCTCCTACTTTTGCACTCTTTCCAACTTTTTTTCTGATATATTCACCTTCATATCTGATCCCTTTACCTTTGTACACATCAGGAGGCTTAATTTTCTTTAAATTCGCAGCTATTTGTCCAACTAACTGTTTATCCGCACCAGAGACTTTAATTTTTGTATTATCTGTTACCTCAACAGTAACCTCCTTTGGAATACTAATCTCTACTGGATGAGAAAAACCAACATTAAGTATTAATTTATCCCCAGCAACTTGTGCCCGGAATCCAACACCAACCAGCTTCAAATCTTTACTCCATAAGTTAGTTACTCCAATTACCATATTAGAAATTAAACTTCTGGTTAAACCATGCAGGGCTTTAGCTTTTTTTTGATCATTTTTTCTCTTAATAATTACAGATGATCCGTCCATTTCTAAAGAAACAGCTGGATCCAATTCAATTTTTAATACTCCTTTCGGACCACTGATACTAACTGCCTTACCTCTTTTTTCAACAGTAACTCCAACAGGTATTGTAATAGGTGTGTTTCCAATTCTGCTCATATCTTTTACCAAATCAGCGCTAACACTTCCCCTCCAACCTTAAGTTTGCGCGCTTCTTTATCAGTCATTAAGCCTTTAGGCGTTGAAATAATTGCAATACCTAATCCATTTAGCACTACCGGCAAATTCTTTACCCCTTTGTATACCCTAAGAGAAGGCTTTGAAACTCTTTGAACATCAGTTAAAACCGGAATTCTAGAATTATATTTCAGAGTAACCATTATCTCCCGGTCCTTTTGTTCAACTTTCGATAAATAACCTTCTTCCTCAAGTAATTTAGCAAGTTTTAAAATTAACTTTGAGAATCTAATTACAACTTTCAACTTACCAACCCGGTAGCCGTTTTTTATTCTTGTTAATGCATCTGCAACTGGATCCATATTACCAACTCGCTTTCTTCACGCCCGGAAGTAATCCCTGGTGTGCTAATTCTCTAAAACAAAGTCTGCAAAGTCCGAATTTTCTAAGATAAGCCCGGGGCCTCCCGCACTTCATGCAACGATTCTTTCTCTGCACATCATATTTAAATTTCTTTTTAACAATATTAGATACTTTAGCCATATATTAACTCCTAAAAGGCATGCCTAGCCCGTCAAGCAATTTCTTTCCTTCCTCTCTATCTTTTGCAGTTGTTGCAATAGTTATCGCTAAACCCCGTATTTTATCTACACTCTTATAATCGACTTCAGGAAAAATAGTCTGTTCTTTTAAGCCGATATTTAAATTTCCATGACTATCAAAAGAGTTTTGAGATATACCCTTAAAGTCTCTAACCTTGGGTAAAACTACATTGATTAGTTTATCCAAAAAAGCGTACATCTTCTCACCCCGTATCGTCACCATCATTCCAATCGGTTGCCCCTTACTGACCTTAAAAGATGCAATTGATTTTTTCGCTAAAGTCACAACAGGTTTTTGTCCGGCTAATGCTGTAAAATAAGTCCTTACTTTATCCAACACTCCAGAATCATCTTTTGCTTCACCCAAACCAATACTAATAACAATTTTTTTCACAGCAGGAACTGCCAATTTATTTTTCAGGCCTAATTCCTGTTGCAGCTTTTGCTGTAATTCGTCAATATATCTTTTTTTATACCTTTGCATTTGTATTAATCTCCTTTTTACATTTTCTGCAGAATCGAATTTTAGCAGAAACTGCTAATTTGTCATTATTTTCCAGCTTCTTTATTCCAACTCTAGTTGTTTTATTACAATTAGGACAAATAAGAGCGACATTGGAAATATCCATTGGTTTAGGAATATCAATGATTCCTCCCTCCAGATTGCCGCGTTTTTTTACATGTCTTTTGTAAAGATTTGCCCCTTCAACAAATACTTTTTTACTCTTTACCATAACAAGTCCTATTTTACCTTCCTTGCCCCTATCTTTACCTAATATTATTTTAACCTTATCTCCTTTTTGTATTTTCATAATTTTAATTCTTTCAAAATTTCACGCTTTACTTTAAAAAAATCAGCTCATAAACTTTACTTTCAATCTACCAAACCTCCTGCGCTAAAGAAATAATTTTTGTATACCCAGCATCTCTGATTTCTCTTGCAATCGGACCAAATATGCGGGTAGCTCTTAAATTTCCATCATTATCTATAATCACTCCAGCATTGTTATCAAATTTTATATACGAACCATCTTTACGTCTGACCTCTTTTTTTGTCCTAACAATAACAGCCCTAATTATCTCGTGTTTTTTTACTTGTCCATCCGGGTCTGCCTCCTTAACAACTGCCACAACTAATTGCCCTAGACTGGCTTTTCTCTTGCCTGAACCGCCCAAAGGTTGAATCACCTGAATTATTTTTGCTCCGCTATTATCTGCAACTGTTAATCTACTCCTGTGTTGAACCATAATGATTAATTATCAATCTAAAACTTCAAGCTTTTAGATTTTTCTCCTTTCTTTTGTTAGGTTTTTTCTATCTTTTTTAGTTTCTTCTTCAGCTAAACTACTCCCATCAGACAGTTCTTCAGATTTTTTTCCTTCTGGCATCATTTCCGCAATTATTTTTTTTGCTTCTTCTTTTAATTTTTCTTCTGTAATTTCTTTTAAATTCTTCCCTATTACTTTAACTATCTTCCAATGTTTGTTTTTAGAAATCGGTTTGACTTTAATTATCTCCACCATATCTCCCATTTTTACACCAATAGAATCATCAACCAAATATTTTTTACTTCTAATAAAAGTCTTTTGATACAAAGGATGTTTGGCTATTCTTTCTACCAAAACAGCTGCTGTTTTCTGCATTTTTGTTGAAACAACTCTTCCAATCATTTACTTTTCTCCTTTTCTGTCTTTGATATTTTTGATGCTTCTTTGCCAGCATCTTGAGTTTTAATTTCCGACTCCAATTGCATTAAAAGCTCTTTTTGTCTAATAACTGTCAAAACCAAAGCCAGCTCTTTTTTCTTTTTCGAGATCATTTTTAGATCTTTTAACTTTTTCATATTTTTATCTAATGTTAAATTTGCAATTTCTTCCTTTAACGCATTTACTTTAACATCCAGCTCTTTTTCATCCAGCTCTTTTATCTTAATAAAATCGTTTTTCTTCATAATTAAACCTTTTTCACAAATTTTGTATCAATCGGCAACTTGTGGGTAGCTAGTCTTAAAGCCTCTTTTGCTATTTCCTCTGTAACAGCCCCTATTTCAAAAATCATGCTTCCTGGCTTCACAACAGCAACATATCCTTCAACATCACCTTTACCGGATCCCATCCTGCTCTCTGCCGGATGCTTAGTAATTGGCTTGCTAGGAAAAATCCTTATCCAGATACGTCCACCTCTTTGCGTAAAACGGGTCATTGCCCGTCTAGCAGCTTCAAGCTGCCTTGCAGAGATAAAGCCTGCCTCCATAGCTTTTAACCCAAAAGATCCAAAAGACAAACGGTTACCGCGCGTTGCTATACCGCCTCTTTTACCTTTAAAAGTTTTTCTATACTTCATTCTTTTTGGCTGTAATAATGCCATATTAAATTTCTACCTCCCCTTTGTTGATCCAAACCTTCACTCCTACATATCCTGACTTTGTTAAAGCAGGGTATGTAACAAAATCTATGTCTGCTCTAAGAGTATGCAAAGGCATAGTTCCTGCAGCTCTCCACTCACGTCTTGCAATTTCTGCGCCACCTATTCTACCGGACAAAACAACCCTAACACCTTTAGCACCAGCTCTCATTACTCTTTCAATCACTTGCCTCATTACTCGTTTTGCAGATATTCTTCTGATAAGTTGTTCAGCTATAGATTGAGCAACAAGATAAGCTGATAAATCTGCTGATTTTAGCTCCATCGGTGCAATCTCTAAACTGTTGTCTTTCTTGATTTTTAACTCTACCATTAAAAATTTCTTTAACTCAGTTAAACCACTCCCTCTTCGTCCAATCAAAACTCCAGGACGGGAAACATAAATTATTATTTTTAGTTTATTAACAGCTCTTTCAATCTCAACCGAACTAATGCCTGCTGAACGCAATTTCTTCATCAAAAGTTCACGGATTTTCAAATCCTCTGCAACATACTGTTGGTATTTTGCCCCACGAGCAAACCAACGCGACTTCCAAGTCGCTCCAATACCCATCCTAAAACCAACTGGATGTATTTTTTGACCCATAAAAAATTATCAAGCTAAAACTTCAAGCTAAAACTTCAAGCTTTTAGATTTTTCTCCTTTCTTTTACCAAGATCTTCCTGTTTCTTTACTTGTTTCTTCTCTTTCTCTTGTGTTTTGGCAACCGGCGTCAAATAATTCTTGCTTTCCAACTCATCGCTTAATACTATCTTTATATGCGACATTCTTTTTTTGTACGGCTTAGCTCTTCCTCTTGTACCAGCTCTGAACCGGCGCATTTTCATGCTCTCGTTTATTTCGATTTTTTTGAAAGTAAGTTTTGATATATCCAAACCCTGCTGTTTTGCGTTTGCTAAAACTACTTTCAAAGCTTTCCCCAAATCCTTAGCAGCTGCCTTAGGAATAATCTCTAAAACATCCAAAGCTTTTAACGGCTCCATTTTACGGATTATGTCCGAAACCAAACGAAGCTTTCTAGGGCCAGTATGTAAAAATTTTTGTATTGTTTGTGTTTGCATATTTTTTATTCCTTTATGTCTTTGATCTACTCTTTTCTGTCACCTTTCCATGACCCCTAAATACTCGTGTTGGCGCAAATTCACCTAACCTATGTCCTACCATTGATTCAGACACAAAAACAGTTATGAAATTTTTTCCCTGGTGAACTAAAAAGGTCTGTCCTACAAATTCTGGCGGGATCTGTGATCTTCTAGCCCAGGTTTTAATTGGTTTCTTAGCTCCACCAGCCTTTTGAGCTTTAACTTTTTTCATTAGTTTTTCATCAATAAACGGACCTTTTTTAACTGATCTAGCCATTTTTTGTTTTTAACTTTTCCGGATAACCAATAACTTTTTATTTGCTATTTGTTTTCCTCACGAAAAATCTAGTCTTACCTCCTTCTGTTTAAAATAAAACTTACAAGCTTTGCTTAAAATCTTCATAAATCTAATATAATTTTCCTTCACAGTTAAATCATTAGTCATAAAATCTATCCTTTTCTGCGTTTTATTATATATTTACTTGTCCACTTCTTCTTATTCCTGGTTTTACCAACAGCAATCCTGCCATATCTTGTCATCGGGCTTTTCCGTCCAATTCCAGACCTTCCTTCTCCTCCTCCATGAGGATGAGAATCAGGATCCTGAGCAGTACCCCGGGTTGTTGGTTTAATACCCATGTGGCGGGATGTACCTGCTTTACCCAATACCCGCTGTCTAACTTCTTCATTACCTAATGCACCAATCGTAGCCATTGATTGCAAAGAAACCATTCTAACCTCACCTGACGGCATCTTCAAGTTAGCAAAACCTCCTTCTTTAGCAAGAAGCTGCAACGCCACCCCAGCACTCCGACCTAATTGTCCGCCTTTACCAGGAGCAAGTTCAACATTATGCACCAATGTCCCGGTTATTATATTCTTTAGTCTCATCGCATTGCCAATTTTTATTTCACTTTTATCATCAGCTATCACTTTATCGCCCGCAGATAACCCTTTTGGAGCCAAAATATATCTATATTCTCCGTCCGTATATTTAATTAAAGCAATTTTTACATTTCTATTCGGATCGTATTCAATACTCATTACTTCACCTAAAACTCCAAATTTATCTCTTTTAAAGTCAATTTTCCTGTAATACCTCTTGTGTCTCCCTCCTTGACCACGAACAGTTAACACGCCCTTGGACCTGCCGGAATGTTTTTTTAGCAATGTTTTTAGTCTTTTTGTAACCTTAGTACTTAATTCTTGATTCATAATTCTTAAATTTTTACTTACCAGTAATCACCTTTCTTTGCGTTGTAGGTTTTACCTCAATTGCAGTTTTTTCAATCTTAACTTTAGTTCTTCTCAAAATATCTTTTTTCTCCTTTAATTTGATAGGTTCGCCTTCAGCCGGCACAAGAACGCTACCTTCTTTAGGGGTTTCAAAAAAGGCAATTTTGTCTCCCTTTTTTACTTGGACTAAAGCTTTTTTGATTCCTCCGGTTGTATAAGTTTTCTTTACCCTTCTTTGTGTTTTTACTTTCCCGGCAATATTAATTATCCTAACTTTCAAAACTTTAACATTAAATCTCGCAGATATCTCTTTTGCAACTACCGGCTTCGTGGCTTTTTTTGAAACCTCAAATGTATACAGACCATTTTGGGCAAGTTTCATTGATTTTTCAGAAATAATTGGTCGTTTTAAAACAATCATTTTTGCTCCTTGCTCTGCTTAGGCTTACTTAATTCTTGAACTGCTTCTTTTTTCAAAATTAATAAGTCGTGTTTTAAAACTTCGTAAGCATTAATCAGATTTACGGACAAAACACTAATCCCCGGAATATTCCTAACCGCTCTAACCACATTATCTGCTTTTCCCGTAATCACAATCAAAGCACTTTTGCTGCCTTTGCTATCTCCAGTAATTTTATTTAAAACTTTAAATAACTCTTTTGTCTTACCTGATGCTTTTTCAATTCCAGTTATGCCTACTATACTCTTGTCAGCCGCCTTAGCTGAAAGAGCAGATAAAAGAGCTGCTTTTTTCATTTTCTTTGGCAAACTAAGCCGTACCTTACGAGGCTTAGGACCAAAAACTATTCCACCACCCACAAAAATGGGCGCACGAATAGCACCGTGTCTAGCTCTACCAGTACCTTTTTGTCTATAAATCTTCGCTGTTGAACCTGCAACCTCGCCTCGAGTCTTGGTAGATCCTAATAAGGTTTTCTGATTTGTTAAATAAACCCTAACTGCTTGTGACAATAATGTTTTATTAACATTAACCCCAAAAATTTCCTTTGGCAACAGTAGAGTTCCAGAAATCCGTCCTGTTAAGGAATAAACCGGAACACTTAATTTGTCGCTGCGAGAAACCGAAAGCTTTGTAACAGTCTTTTTTGTCTGAGTAGACTGCTTCGCTGTCGCCCGCAATGACGCAACATCTGTTGCTTTCTTGCTTATTTCTTTCTTTCCGCTACTCGTTGCTTTTTTAACTGGCATTTTCTTTCTCCTTTGGCTCTGACTGTGACTGTTTCTCTGGTTGTTCTGTTTTTTGCTCTTTTTGAGCTTGCCCGGATTCGCCAGCTTCGATCTTCACTTCTTCTTCCTCAGGTGATTTCTCTTCCGACGGCAAAGTATAACCTTTTATTTTTCCCAATTTAGTAATCAAAACTAAATTATTCACTGACCCTGGAACCGCACCTTTAATTACTAATGAATTATCATTTTTATTTAAACCAACAATTTCTAAATTTTTAACACTTGCTCTGCTGCTACCCATATGACCTGCCATTTTTTTACCCTTATAAACCCTTCCAGGGGTAGTCCCTGAACCTATTGCACCAGGAGCCCGCATTCTATCTGATTGACCGTGAGTTCTTGGTCCGCCATGAAAACCGTGACGTCTCATTCCGCCTTGAAAACCCTTACCTTTAGAAACACCTGTTACTTTTACTGCATCTCCTATTGAAAAAACCTGGCTGAGTTTTATCTCTTGTCCAGGTTTTAAAGTCTCGCTCGAACTTGTAGCAGATACAGTTGAGTCTGTAAGGGAATCTTGTCCAGCTACTCTTACTTCCCTTAACCAACGGATTGGTTTTTTTATACCGGCTTTTCTTCCATGTCCAAGCTGGGGTTTCTTAACTGATTTTTTGGTTCCATAACCTAATTGGACTGCATCATAACCATCTTTACCATGAGTAGTTTTTATTTGAGTTACCAAATTAGGTAAAATCTGCACAACAGTAGCTCCCACCCTTCTTCCACGGGAATCATAAACACTTGTCATTTCCTTTTTTATACCTAAAAGTGTATTTACCATAATTTTTGCACTAAAAAGAGTGAGGCCCATTTTATTGGAACGCTCACTCAGTATCTCGCTAGACTCGCCGTATCGTTTCTGGACGCACGATCTACTGAAAACTAATTAAATTATTAATTAACCTGATAATGAAATCATCGGTTAGATTGAATTTTAACACAACCTCGAGGCTAAATGCAAGAGAAGGCGAAGCTGTTACATCTTAACTTCAATATCTACACCAGCAGGGATTTCAAGATGCATCAAGGAATCAATTGTCTTTTGAGTAGGCTCAACAATATCAATCATTCTTTTGTGGGTTTTTATTTCAAAAGCTTCTCTTGCGTCTTTGTCTGTATGGGGAGAGGTCAAAACTGTAATACGTTCAATTTTTGTAGGAAGAAGAATCGGCCCGACTATTTTTGCGCCGGTTCGGAGGGCTGTGTCCAAAAGAGATTCGCAAGTGTTATCTAACACCCGATGATCGTAACTTTTCAGTTTTACTCTGATTCGTCCTCTTGGCATATTTTCTAAACTGATTTAGTGCATATATCTGACATCTAAACCATTTCCTGGCTTTTCCTGCCAAATCATCCACTGCGACCTAAATCTGTTTCCCTCCTGTTAAAGTGCAATCAAGCAATAATTTTTGTAATAACTCCTGCTCCAACTGTTTTGCCGCCTTCTCGAACAGCAAATCTTAAACCTTCTTCCATGGCAACAGGTGTAATAAGCTTACCAACAACATGAACAGTATCACCAGGCATTGCCATTTCTACTCCTTCCGGTAAAGTCACTTCACCGGTCACATCTGTGGTTCTAATGTAGAATTGTGGTCTGTAGCCTTTGAAAAAAGGAGTATGTCTGCCGCCTTCTTCTTTGCTCAAGATATAAACTTCAGCTTGAAATTCAGAATGTGGAGTAATTGAGCCTGGTTTGGCCAAGACTTGACCTCTTTCAACATCATTTTTTTCAATACCTCGAAGTAAAATTCCAGCATTGTCGCCTGCTTGACCTTCATCCAGCATTTTATGGAACATCTCAATCCCGGTAACAATACTTTTCTTTGTGGGCCTGATGCCGACAATTTCGATTTCTTCATTAACTTTAATCTTACCTCTTTCAATCCTTCCAGTCACAACCGTACCTCTGCCTTTAATTGAGAAAACATCCTCAACTGCCATCAAAAATGGCTTATCAGTATCTCTGGTAGGAACCGGAATCCATTCATCAACTTTAACCATCAATTCCTCAATAGATTTTACTGCCTCAGCATCATCTTCCAAAGCTTTTTTAGCGCTACCGCGAACTATTGGAGATTCAGAATCATATTCATATTTCTTTAAAAGATCACGGATTTCTTCTTCTACCAAATCCAAAAGCTCTGGATCATCAACCATATCGCATTTATTAAGATAAACTACAATTGCTGGAACTCCTACTTGTCTTGCCAGTAAAAGATGCTCCCTTGTTTGAGGCATTGGGCCATCTGGTGCGGAAACAACTAAAATAGCACCATCTGTTTGTGCGGCGCCAGTAATCATGTTTTTGATGTAATCTGCGTGACCAGGCATGTCTATATGAGCATAATGCCTTTTTTCAGTTTCGTATTCCTGATGGGAAATATTAATGGTAATACCACGGGCTTTTTCTTCCGGAGCGTTATCGATCTGATCAACAGAACGGGCTTCAGCCAAGCCTTTGCTGGCCAAAACTTTGGTAATTGCAGCAGTTAAGGTTGTTTTACCATGATCAACATGACCCATGGTGCCGACATTAACGTGCGGTTTACTTCTATCAAATTTTTTCTGATCTGCCATATTCTAATTATTTTACCATCTATTACTATAGTTTGTCTAGAATCAAGATAGTAATTAAATACCAGCCCTTCTT
>JAHIVD010000066.1 GCA_018816815.1 Patescibacteria group bacterium | reverse complement strand
ATATTCTAAATCCGCTTCTGTTGCAACTAATAATTCTTCTCAAGTAGATTCTGTCGAACGATCAAAGAAAGTTGTATCTGTAAACGACAAACCAACTATTGTTACAACCAAGCCAGATCCGCTGGAGGAAACAATTATATCTACTGTTGATGTTATAGAAATTACTTTTAACAGACCCCTGGAAAATGTGGGAGAATTCAAAAGCAGGCTTGAACCTGATCTGGAATATAAGGTTGAGCTCTCCAGCGACCGGAAAACAGCCAAGATTAAACCTGTAAAAAGCTTTCTATTGGGCGCCACCTATACTCTTTTTATCGGACCGGAAACAAAATTTGATGGAGTCGGACGGTGGGGAGAAGAAAAGATTTTTCACTTTAGAACAATTACTTACCGTGGAGTTTAATTTAGCCAATACTTTCCTGGTAAACTCTGATAAACCAGGATCGGTAAAATTAAGATTTCTTACTCTGGTTAATTTAGCCTTACCGGCATAACAATATACTCTAACCCCTCAACTCCTATTGGTTTGATAAGGGTGGCAGATAAAGGTCCTGAAAATTCCATCATGATCTGAGAAGAGGGAGAATTTGAAATAGCATCCATCAAAAATTTAGTGTTAAAAGCAATTGTAAGTTCTTCTCCTTCTACGTCACCTTCGATCTCATTTTCCTGACTACCAACCTCTTTGGTATAAGATTTCAATTTAAGAAAACCTTTCTTTGTTGTTAAAACAACTATATTAGCCTCGTTTTTGGCAAAAATCGCTGCCAACTTGATTGCTTTTAAGAATTCCTCTTTTGTAACTGCAGCTCTGGCAATAATTTTTTGAGGAATAATCTTGCTCCAGACAGGAAACTGGCCTTCAATCAATCTTGATGAAACTTGGGTAGATCCTAAACTAAACACTATCTGGTTCTGATTCTCACTGGTAGCAATCCCTACTTCTTCCAAATCCCGCTCTTCTGCTATCAACCTCAATACTTCTTCAAAAGTCTTTCTTGGTATTAGACTCTTTAACTGAACATTTCCTTTAGGCAGCTCCAGCCGGCGGTGAGCAAGCCTGAAACCATCTGTTGCTACAAAATCAAGTTTATTGGCAGAAATATCAGTTAAAATACCTGTTAAAACCGGCCTACCTTCATCAACAGCTGAAGCAAACAGAATCTCGGAAGATGTTAAAAAAGCTTCTTTAGGTAAACTAATACCTGAAGATGAAGACAGAGGAATGGCTGGAAATTCTGCTGCCGCAACACCGTTAATTGTTGCTTTAAATTTACCTGACTCTACAGTTAAAATTTCGCCTTTTGTCTCTAAGCTGATTTTATTTTGCCCAAGGCCGGAAATAAGCTCAACCAAGGTTTTAGCAGGAACTGTAATACTGCCTGGAACCTCCACTTCAACTTTTAAATATTTAATAACTCCTATTTCCAAATTCGTAGCAGCTATTTTTAG
This sequence comes from Patescibacteria group bacterium, assembly GCA_018816815.1. Taxonomy (GTDB): domain Bacteria; phylum Patescibacteriota; class Microgenomatia; order Daviesbacterales; family UBA10151; genus UBA10151. The sequence continues at coordinate 16,519 of JAHIVD010000066.1, read as the reverse complement.
TTTTTGCCCTTCAGCTGATAATAAAACATTATCCAACACAGGAAGGGTTGATCTGGTTCCTGTTGATCTTGCAACTGATTGCAGGAAAGGTAAAAGGTCTTGTTGTAAACAAAAAAATTTCATTTTTCTTTTTTTCTGGTAGCAACGAACTTTTGAATTTCTTCTTCTGTGATTTTAATCAAACGGAAATTAACCCGCCCAGCAGCAATTAGATTTTTAATATGTTTTTCTTCTTCTGTCAAGAAATGAGTCGTGCCGGATTTAACTTCAATAAAATCAATATGCATATTATTTTTAATACCAATAAAATCAATTGGCTGACCAAGAGGTATGATTCTATCATAATCATACCGCAGCTCAGCATAAGTCAAAAGCTCTGCCATCTTTCCCTTTTGGGGATTAATTGACCCTTGAATAGTTTGCAAAACCCGCGCTGGCAGATCTTGAACACCTTTATATAAATCTATCAGGTCTGTTGGAATGTCTGCTGGTTTTCTACCATGAAGTCTACCTATTAGATAAACTATTATTAACAAAAGAACTAATATGCCAGTAAGTAAAAGGTTTGGGTTATCCACAGATGTGTTCGATTATACTATATATTTAATAAATACTAGTAGTATTAGTAAGTGCAGTGGATATGTTGGCAACCAGGAAAATCAAAGCTAGTTTTTGGTAAAATTTCGTGTTAGCAGGTTGTTTAAAATTGGTGGATAAGTTGTGGATAACAAAGGATTTTTGTGGAAAAGTTCTGTTTGTGAACATATGAACATTTTATAAACTTTAATTTTATTAACTTTAACTGGTAGCTTTTGTAAGCTTTGGCTTTGGTTTTGCTTTTAGTTAAAAAACAAATAATTTATGCGTTCTATTTATGTTAAATTTTATGTTGAATTTAAGTTAATTACTTAAAACTTGTAGTTTTTGTTTTATCTCAATCAACATTTTTTGTACTTCCCTGTCATGGTTCGCTAATTTCCTGATTTTGTCCCTGCCATGCATAACAGTAGTATGGTCTCTTTTACCCAACAACAACCCTATTTTTTCAACAGTTAAATTAAACTGTTCGCTCAAGATAAACATAGTTAGATGTCTTGGCAGGACTAATTCTTTTTGTCTTCTTGCGCCGATTAAATCTTTTTGGTTTAAATTAAAATACTGGCAAACGGTTTCCAGGACTTTTTTTGGCTCAACTTTAATATTTTGTTTTATAGTGCCTCTATTTTGCAGATGCTTACTAATGTTTTCGTTAGTAAGAGGTAGGTTTTGGGCTTGAAGCAGCTGCAGGATTCCAACCAACTGTCCCTCCAGTTCTCTAATGTTAGCATCAAAAGATGCTGCCAGTAGTTTTAAGGTTTCTTCAGGTAGAACAATTTTGCGCTCCAGACACTTTGATCTAAGAATTGCTACTCTGGTATCAAAATCAGGTGCTTGGATGTCAATCATTAATCCTCCGGCAAACCGGGACTTAAGTCTGTCTTCAAGTTTAGCGATTTCATGAGGTGATCTGTCTGAGGTGAGAACTATTTGAGAGTTTTTACCAATTAGTTCGTTAAATGTATGAAAAAACTCTTCCTGGGTTCCTTCTCTTCCTGAGAAAAATTGGATATCATCAACCAGCAATAAATCCAAAGAGCGGTATTTGGTTCGCAAATCTCCTGTTTTACGGGTTTGGATTGCTTCAACATAATCGTTCATGAACTTTTCAGAAGAAGAATAGATAACTTTGGCGTGTGTTTCTTTATCTAAAATAGCATTCCCAATACCCAGCATTAGGTGGGTTTTACCCACACCTGTCCCCCCGTAGATAAACAAAGGATTATAAGAAGTGCCTGGGTTTTGGACAATAGCTTGAGCAGCTGCATAAGCTACATTATTTGAAGGGCCTACTACATAATTTGATAAGGTATATTTGGGATTAAGAATACTTGCAGGAGACTGAATTGGTTTGAAAAAATCTTCATCTGTTTGACTCTTGTCCCCTACCAGTGCTTCTTTGATAATGAATTTAATATTCACTTTTTTGTTTAGTAGTTTTCCAAAAACATCTTCGATTAAGGGTAAATGTCTTTGTTTAAGTGTTTCTTTTATAAAGGCTGAAGGTGTGGCTAGTATAACTTTATTGCCATCAACTGACTTAAGAAGGGTTTGAGAAAAAAACGTTCTGAGGTTTGCAGAACTGATACTTGGTTTAATGGTATTTAAAAATTTTTGCCAAAGACGCAGGTTGTCCATAATTTGGGGCAGATTATAAAATAAATTCTTTAACTTGTTTTGTTTAATCAGGATGATTTTGGCTTTGTTTTGTGGATAAGTCAAAATCAGTTATCCACAATTTAATCTATTCAGTTCCTAACTTACAATATAGAGAAACTATTAAGAACTAGATCATTTTTTAAAAACATAGCGCGTTTCCTCCTCGCTGATCTTCTATTTGCTTTTATTTCCTTCTTTCTTTTTATTTCTCCAATACCCCTTTATAGGTATATTATTCTTTTTCTTGTTAGTTTTATTTTTTCTTGTTTTTTTATTGATTCTAATAATCCGACAAGAGATTGATCTACGTGGTTTATGGGTCGTGTATGGCTATACAAGAGTTAAATTTTCTGGTAAGATTCATTACATGCCAAAAAGGACATACCAGCCGAAAAAATTAAAAAGGGCTAGAAAACACGGATTCAGAGCCAGAATTGCAACTGCCGGCGGCAGAAAAGTTTTAAAAAGAAGAAGAGTTGCCGGTAGAGTTAAGCTTTCGATCTAATGCTTCCAAAATCTCAAAGATTAAATTTAAAAAAAGATTTCAAACGGATAATGGCCGGGAAAAAATTGGAAGCAAAATATTTAAAGCTTTTCATTAAATTAGGGGATAACAAATCTCCTAAGATTGGGATAGCAGTTTCTTCTAAGGTATTAAGAAAAGCTACGCAGCGCAATAGAGCCAGGAGACTGGTGTCTGCTGCTATAGAATCCTTATATTTAAAACTGCCAAATAACATAAATATAATAGCCCTTCCCAAGGCAGGGGTAATTAAGGTAAAATCAGGTGATGTTCGTTTAGACCTGGAAAATGTTTTAAAAGATGAAAAAATTATTAATTAAAATAATCGAAATTTATCAGACATATCTTTCTTTTGACAAAGGATTGTTGAGTGTGCTTGCTTTAGGTAGAGTTTGCCGATATGAAGTGAGTTGTTCTGAATACACAAAAGAAACGATTAAGGACTTTGGAGTGTTTAATGGAATCTTGCTTGGTTTGAAAAGAATCTGGAGTTGCAGATGAACGAAATTGTTTCGATTTTTGAAAAAATATTTTTAGGTCCGGTTATCAATCTTTTGGTGCTTATCTATCAAGGCTTGCAGGCTTTGCATGTTCCCGGAGCTTTGGGTTTTGCCATTTTAATTTTAACAATTCTAATCAGGTTTGCATTATGGCCATTTATGGCTTCTCAAATCAAGGCTACAAAAAAAATGGCTGAATTAAAACCACACTTAGATGCTTTAAAACAAAAACACAAGAAAGACAAAAAAGCTTTTGCTGAAGCACAAATGGCGCTTTATAAAGAACATGGAATTAATCCTATTGGTGGTTGTTTGCCTGCATTGGTGCAGATTCCGGTATTTTTTGCATTGTATCAGTCAATAATAAACATTTTGCCCGGAGCAGGTGGACATCTTGATAAGGTGAACTCCCTTTTATACTTTTCTCAATTGAAACTCCCAGAAACTCTGGATCCAAATTTTCTAGGACTTAATTTGGGTATAAAACCCTCAGAATTTGGCAGCCATGGATTTTTTCTGCTTTTAATACCGATTGTAACAGCTGGTTTGACCTTTATTCAATCTAAGATGACTTTACCAAAACCAATTAAAAAATATCCGTCAGATTCTCCAAAAGAATCAAAAGAAAAAGAAGGATTGGAAGCAAGCATGGGTCAAGTGCAGTCCCAGATGGTTTATCTTATGCCGATAATGATTGGCTATTTTGCTTTTTCGTTTCCAACAGGACTTGCGCTTTATTGGAATACGTATACAATACTAGGGATCATTCAACAGCGCAGAATTTCTGGCTGGGGTGGAATGGGTAAAAAATGAATTGCATCAAAAAATGCAGGAAATGCAGGATATAATGCAGGATATGTAGAATATATTATAAAATAACAAATTTATGGAAAAACAACTGGGCGACATATTGGATAATTTATTAGGAATGCTTCTTTTGGAGGGCAGTTATGAAATAGAGGAAATGGATGAAAACTTTTCAGTAATCATTGAAACAAAAGATGCAGGAAGGCTTATTGGGGCAAGAGGTGAATCTTTAGATGCTTTACAACTGCTGGTTAACCAAATGTTTGCTAAAAAAACCGAGGAGGGAGATTTTAAAAGAGTTGTTATAGATGTTATGGGTTGGAGGAAGCAAAGAGAAACCGAGTTAAAGGCAAGTGCAGAAAGTTGGGGTAAGCAGGTTTTGGAAAGCGGGAAACCGTTGGATCTTGAACCAATGGTTCCTTGGCAACGCAGAATTGTACATATGGCAATTTCGGAAATAAAAGGTCTTTCTTCTGAAAGCGCTGAAGAAGGCCGAGATAGGCATATTGTGATTAAATTGACACAGAAAAGCTAACTTGTCATAGAACAAAAAAACCGATTATTTGGTCAGTTGTTTGTTTGAAGTTTTTTGTGTTATACCAAGCGTCACAGCTCCCTGCTCTAGTATTTGTAGAACTTCATAGTTTTTTGTTTATCTATGATCTTGCTGCTTTTAATAAGCAATGTTAATACTTTTAGAAAAAATATTACTTTTTTTGATTATACTTTTTCTTCCAACACAACTTGGTTTACATTTTTGGCCGGAGTTTAGCTACATCTATTCTTTAAAAATTGATTATTTGTCCCCAACACTATATTTCTGGGATATTTTAGTAGCAGGACTTTTGATTGTTTGGACGATGCAGAAGCCGCGTATTAATAAAACTGCCTTAAATCTATTCTTATTTTTTTTGTTTACTCAAGCATTGTCTCTTGTAAGCGCACTTAATATTGGAGCTGGTTTTGTTAGGATTGAACAGTACGTAATTACAGGTTTTTTTGGGATTTTCCTTGCTTCCTATTCCTCTGGTGATCTCGTAAAAAAAATAAGTTCCCCCCTTGCTTTAGGGGTTATTATTGAAGCCGGTATTTCTGTCTTAGAATTTATTAAGGGAGAGGCCGTAGGGCTTTGGATTTTGGGAGAGAGAACTTTTACAATATCTACACCAGGAATTGCTAAATTTGATTTTTATGGACATGAATTTTTAAGACCATATGCAACGTTTCCTCATCCAAATGTCCTGGCAGGGTTTATGTTGATTAGCATCTGTATTCTTTATAATTACAGGAATTTACTTTTAGGGAGTTATGAAAAAAAGCAAGAATGTTTCTTAAGCAGTCTTAAAAGTTTGTTTAAAAAAAGCACCAGCTTTCAACTAAATGATTTTTTAAAAGATCATTATTTTAGTTTTAAAGGTAAACAGGTATTGATAGAGTTGGCAATTTTGTCAGCTGGTATTTCGATTTTTCTATCCATGTCCAGAACTGCAATATTAGCAGGGTTTATTGTAGTCTTTTACTTATCAAAAAAACTGGGACGCACTATTCTGGCAATTACTGCAACAATATTACTACCAGTGCTTTTTACAAGATATTCAAGTATTTTGAATTTTGATAATTTAGCACTTTTAAGACGGGAGGAATTAGCTGATAGCGCGTGGCGGATATTTTTGAAATCTCCTTTATATGGTGTTGGTTTAAATAATTATATTCCGGTTCAGGCCTCTGATTTAATTGTTGGTCCAAGCAGGTTTTTGCAACCGGTTCACAATATCTTCCTTTTAATTCTAGCAGAAACAGGTTTAATTGGTTTGATCGGATTTACGTTTTTAATTGGGTTTATTCTTCTAAAGTTATTCCGATTAAGTATGAAGTTTTCAAAGGGAGCTGCAGGTTGTGTTTATTTTCTGACTTATGTTTTATTGCCCTGGTTGATCATTCTTTTTTTGGGAATGTTTGATCACTATTTTTTGACCTTGCCGCAAGGATACAGGTTGCTATTTTTGGTATGGGGGTTATCTTTTTTCATGATAAGATACTTTGGTGAACAGCATTTTCAAAACAATTTTTAAGCAAACTGCCTGGCAACTGCTGGGTAAGGTTGTTACTTCTTTTTCTACTTTTATAATCCTTGGTTTGGTTGCAAGAAATTATGGAAAAGAAGGAACAGGGATTTTTACACTTGCTTTGACTTATCTTTCAGTATTTTATCTCATGTCTGATTTTGGATTTAATGCTCATGTTTTGTCCAAGGAGCAAGGTGCAGAGCAAAAGGTGGAAAAAGAATGGAATAAACTACTGGGAACAAGGATCGTTTGGTCTGCCATGCTTGCTATTTTAGCAGTTGGATTACTTCCTCTTTGGCCCTTTAGTACTCCCCAATTTGCTCAAGCAGTTTTCTTTGGTAGTTTCGCAATAATTGCTTCTGCAATCTACGTCACGTGCAATTTAATTTTCCAAAATAAATTAAGATATGATCTTTCTGTTTTGGCAACAATCCTGGGGACATTAGTTGGTCTGGGATTTTATATTTTTCTTATTTTTAATAAATTCCCAGTCCCCTTTTTGCTGATCGCTCATCTTGCTGGTTGGGTTGTTATCTTCCTTTCAGCGCTTCTGATAATGAATAAAGTTTTACATCATTTAAAACCCAAGTTTAATTTGGAATATGCTTTGGGGTTATTTAAAAAAAGCTGGCCAATTGGTGCAACATTAACTTTAAATGTCTTATATTTTAGAGTTGATTCATTTATGATTGCAGTTTTTAAGTCTGCTGGCGATGTAGGAGTTTATAATATTGCATATTCAATTTTTCAGACAGCACTTGTTTTACCGACTTTTATTATGAATTCATATTACCCGTTAATGCTAAAGTCTTTAGGCGGTGTTAGATTAGTGGGACTTAGTTTATTTGGCTTATCTCTTCTTGGTACTGCCTTAACAATTGTTTTAGCGCCTTTTGTAATATCACTCCTTACAGGAGGTGGTTTTTCAGGGTCAACGAATTCCTTGCAGATTCTTTCACTTGGTTTTCCGGCATACTTTCTTTCTTCGCTGCTTATGTGGATATTAATTACTAAGGGGTACTATAAAAAAATGTTTCTAATTTGCTTAATAGGTTTGGTTTTAAATTTTATTCTTAATTTTATATATATACCTCAATATTCATATATCGCCTCTTCCTGGATAACAGTAATTTCAGAATACGCAATTTTAGCAATGCAAGTTGTGGTACTATCTGCGTTATAATTCTTGCTGTTATTTAAATTATGAAACTAGTTATTTATTCAGATGGGGCATCTAGAGGAAACCCTGGACATGCCAGTTACGGTTTTACTGTATCAGATAAAGCAGGCGTATTGCTTTACGAGGAAGGTGAATATATCGGCATTGCTACAAATAATGTTGCTGAGTACACTGCAGTTCTTCAAGCATTGAAATACATAAGAAAAAAATATGACAGTAGGGAGTTGGAAATTGAATTTTATGTTGATTCAAGACTGGTGGTAGAACAATTATCAGGAAGATTCAGAATTAAAAGTAAGACTCTTAAATCCATTGTTGAACAAATTAAGATATTAGTAATTGAGTTGGGTAAAGCGGTGTACACTCATATACCAAGAGATGAAAACTCAGAAGCAGACAGATTAGCAAATTCAGCTCTTGATTCCCGCTAAAATGACATAGAATGTCACCCTTTATCTATATTGAAATTATCTGTAAGCATGGTACGATTTGCGCGTGGAGGAAATGAATAAATCTATCATTAAAAAAACTAGCATTTTGCTTTCGCGAAATACTCCTGTAGCCTTAGTTATTGGTGCAGGAAGCTTTATTGGGTCTAATTTATCAGATAAGTTGCTGGGCAAGGGAATACAAGTTGTAGGACTAGATGATTTGGAAAATGGTGAAAAGCGTAATTTAAGAAGGGCAGCTGAAAATAAAAATTTTCACTTAGTTATAGAATCTCCCGATGAGGTTGATTTAGATTTACCGCGGCTGGATTATCTGTTTATTTTTCCCTCACACAAGTGGAATATTCAAAAAACCCTAGAACTATTTAAGAAAACTAAATGCCGATGTTTGCTGGTTTCATCAATTTCATTTTACGAAAAAAAACGTGACGCTGATCCTGAGACAAAATTATTAGAGGGGTTAGAGACAAAAATCGCAAGGTATGCTGGTGAACATAATTTAAATGCAAGGATTTTAAGGTTGGGATCTGTTTATGGCCCAAGAATGAATTTTAAAAGTAAGGATCCTTTAATAAAACTAATACAGCAAAGCTTGACAGGGGATTTGCAAAAACAGGTTTCGTTGGAGTTTTCCTCAAGAGCGCTTTATATTTCTGATGCAGTTGATTTGATAATTAAGACTATTTTTTCCGGTGCAACTTCGCAAAGGATCTTTGACGGAGTATTGCCTGTTCCGATCAAGGTTTCAGAGGCGAAGCAGATTTTGCTTGATCCTATCTGGCATGAAAGCCGAAATTTTCTTCCTTCAGAACTTCCGCCCTGGCCAACACCAAATTTAAAAAAAACTGTTAAGATCCTAAGCTGGAAACCTGAAGCAAAATTGGTGACGAGTTTAAAGCAAACTCTAAGTTATTTTAGGGAGAATGAAATTCAGGTACCTGAATTAGATAAAGGAAAAGAATCAGTTAACAAAATGATAGATGAGGGCTGGAAAAAAGAGAAAGCGAAGGAATTGGAATCGTTTAAAGGTTTGGAAGGGGACACTAAGGAAAAAGTTAAGGCGGAAAAAAGAAAAATCCTGCCTAAATTCTCATTTCTTTTATCGAAAATATGCCCCTTTTTGGTATTTGTTTTAGTGATTTATGCACTGGTGTGGCCGGGTTTAATTTTCGGGTGGGGTATTTTTACTTTTAATACTCAATTAAATGAGGGTTTTAAAAATTTACAAAAGGAGGATTTTGAAAAGAGTCTTATGAATATAAAAGCAGCCAGCAGCGGAATAGAAGAAGCAGAATCAATATTTGACAACCTAGAACCGATTAAAAGAATAGGCTGGTTTGACAAAGAGTTTACGATAGGTGAAAATTTATTTGATTTATCGTTTTTGTCAGTTGATGCAGCTAAAAATACAATCTTAGGAACTCAATCGCTTTTGCGAAGCTTAGAAGCAGTTACAGGGGAAAGGAAAGAGTCTCCTTCAAAGTATTTTGGCTCTGCGCAGATTGAGCTAGATTTGGCAGCCAAAGATTTTTCAAAAGCAAGTGCACTTTTGAAAAATGAAGATTTTAAGGCAACACTTTCAAAGTTTTTTTCTCCGCAAATTAAGAGTTTGACTGAGAAAATTACACTCTACACAAATTTAGTAAACAAAGCGCAAGCAATGAGTATTCTTCTTCCGAAAATGGTGGCGCTTGATGGTAGCAAAACTTATTTAGTGCTGTTGCAAAACAACATGGAGCTTCGCCCAGGCGGAGGATTTATTGGATCTTTTGCTGAAGTTTCGTTTGAAGGAGGGAAACTAAGAAGCTTAAATGTTAATGATGTTTATGCGATAGACGGGCTTTTGAGTATTCATGTTGAACCGCCAAAGGAGATTAAGGAAGATTTGGGTCAAAAGGATTGGTTTTTGCGCGATTCAAACTGGGAGCCGGATTTTCCTACCAGTGCCAGGCAAGCTGAGTGGTTTTATACCAAAGAAACAGGGAAAAGAGTAGAAGGTGTAATTGCATTGGATGTTTCGGCAATTAATGAATTGTTAGATGTTGTCGGGCCACTGGATTTACCGGATTACAGCGAGAAGATTACAGCAGATAATTTGTTTGAGAGAGCTATAGTTCATTCAGAGCTTAGTTTTTTTCCTGGATCACAAGCCAAAAAAAGTTTTATAACAGCCCTGACAAACCAGTTGTTTAATAAAATATTCTTTTTACCTCAAAATGATTGGCCTGGGATTATCTCATCATTAAGCAAATCTTTGGACGAAAAACATATCAGTATTTACTTGAATGATACAAAACTGTTTTCCTATCTAGCTGCGCAGAAGTGGATACATGATCTGCCGCGGCAATCAACGCAAAACCAAGATCAGGATTTTTTAAGCGTAGTTGAAGCAAACTTGGGAGCAAATAAAGTTAATTATTATCTTGATAAATACTACAATTTGGAAACTGTTGTTGGTAAAGAGGGGGAAATTCAACACCGGTTGCGTATTAATTATATAAACAGAAGTCCTTCGGATGTCTTCCCTGGTGGAAAATATAAGAATAGGCTGCGGATATATTTGCCGTTTGGCAGCAAGATCTCAAGAGTGCTTTGGGGAGAAGGGGATATTACCAAAGATGTAACTAGTTTTGTTGACTATGGCAGATCAGGTTATTCTATGCTGCTTGAACTGTTCCCTAAAGAGCAAAAAACCCTTGTTTTAGATTACTTAGTACCTATAGAATTAGAATTTAAGGACGGAAAAGCAAATTACAGGTTGGATGTTATTAAACAGGCAGGTACTCTGGAAGATCCGTTTACCTGGACAGTTACTTACCCGATTAGCTATAAATTAGTTTCAGAGCAAATCAAAAAGATTGGCCCGCAAGAGCACACTATATCCACAGATTTATCTGTTGACAGAAGTTTTGAGGTGGAGTTTAAGAAGTAGTAGATTCTATGTTATGCTTTTATTGATGACAAATTTAGGTTTTTTAGCAGCATTTGGTACTGCTCTTTGTTGGGGATCATACATGGTTCCTTTTAAAAAGTCCGAAAGCTCTAATATAATCCAGTTCCAGACTCTAATTGCTGTTTCAATAGGTTTTTCCGGACTTATTATTTCTATAATTTTGGGTTACCCGTTAACTTTAAATGCGTATGGATTAATGAGTGGGGCACTGTGGGCAATCGCGAATGCGATTTCTTTCATTGCCATAATAGATTTAGGGTTATCAAGAGCAGTACCGTTAATGGGATCCTTAGTAGTAATATTTTCTTTTCTGTGGGGTGCATTATTTTTTCATGAAATGCCAGCGGGACTAACAATGGGTTTTTTAGGAATAGGGTTAATAGTTGCTGGGGTAATCCTAGTAAGTAGTACTGAAAATATGGAAAGCCGAAAAATAAAAAAAGGGCTTTCGGCTGGAATCTGTGCTGGATTAATTTGGGGCAGTCAACTAGTTCCCTTGAAGGTCGGAAATGTTTCCACCGGAGATTTTTTCTTCCCTGTTTGTTTGGGAATACTTCTTACAGGCTTGCTGATTGCTGCTATCAAGAGAATTAAATTTAAAAACGAGGCGATAGCTTTTAGTTTAACAAGTGGGATAATTTGGAATATTGGCAACTTATTATCACTTATTTCTTTATCTTTGATTGGTTTATCAAAAGCAGGTCCTACAAGTCAAATATCATCGCTAGTGGCAGTTCTTTGGGGGCTGTTTTACTTTAAAGAGATCAAAGAAAGAAAAGCTAAGTTGCAAGTGTTGGTAGGTGCATTCATTCTTCTTGCGGGGGTTGTAACTTTAGGATTTGCCTAAAAATTGATATTCTAAATTAAATTTAATAAACTACGGGTCATTATGAATAGAAACCCAGAGCACAGAGGAGGGGAATCGTTTTTTGTGCCTTTGCAAGAAAAAGGTTCTACGGCATAGAGGGTGGAGGGGTAAGGGAAGAAGTGTGTGCTCACAGTCAATACTGGTCCTTTAGCTGTAACCGCATTACACGATACAGCAAAGGCTGTTTTAAATAATTTCTTAAATCGATCCTGGGGATAAAGAATTCTAATTAATCATTTATCTAAATTTTAAATATGGGATTGCTCAGCGAGCTTAAATGTGTTACATTAAGCAGCTATGGGTAGATTAAGTTTAAATGCTGAAGAAAGAAAAATCTTAGGTAAAAAAGTTAAAAAATTGCGTCAAAAAGGCAAGCTCCCGGGTCATGTATTTGGCAAAGGGTTGGAAAGCGAGTCAGTTTGTGTTGACGAAAAAACATTTTTAAAGGTTTTTAAAGAAGCAGGGGAAACCGGTTTAATTGATTTGAAGATTGGAACCAAGAAGATTAGACCAGTGATGGTGCGGGAAGTGCAATACGATCCTGTTTCGGATAAACTTATACACATTGATTTTTATCAAGTTAATTTAAGCGAAAAAGTTAAAGCTCCGGTACCGCTTATTTTAATTGGAGAACAGCCTGAATTAGTTAAATCAGGAGAGGTGATTGTTTTGCAAACCTTAAATGAATTGGAAGTTGAGGCTCTTCCTACGGATTTAGTAGAAAAAATAGAAGTTGATATTACAGGTTTAAAAAACGTTGATGATGTTATAACTATTGGTAAGTTAAAATTCGACAGAAGCAAGTTGACAGTTCAAGTTTCAGAAGAAGAGATTGTTGTTAAGTTGGCCCCTGCTGTGACCGCAGAGATGGAGAAGCTGATGGAAGAACAAGCCGCAGAAACAGCTGCGGTAGCTGTTGAAACAACAGGGGGGGCGGAGACAGAGGGTGCAGCAGCAACTGAAGGTGAAGCTCAAACTGAAGGCGAGGCGCAAGCTGAGGATGGGCAGACTAAAAAAGAGTCTCATGGAGCTAAAGAAGAAGCTTCAAAAGAATAATTTTTGCGTCAATTCTACGGTTAATTTGCGGGAATCCTAGTTTCAGGCCATTTTGTTATCATAATAGAATCTTCTTTATGAGGTAGTTTTTGCCATAATTCTTCTGTAATAAACGGCATAAATGGATGCAGGAGTTCCAAACAAGTTCTGAAAACATATTCCAAAATAGGTTGAACTTCGCTTCGTCGGTCTTTACTTGATTCTATGTATTTATCTGCAAATTCGTGCCAGATAAATTTGTATAAAACATCTGCGGCGTCATGGAATCTGTAAGAGTTTATGGCTTGAGTTACTGTTTTGATTGTTTTGGATAAATTATCCAGAATTTGTTTGTCATCTTGAGACTTCTTGTTGATGTTTGGAATACCAGTAGAGTCTAAATGTTTTGCATTTTCTGGGGCAAAATCAATGATAAAGCGGCCAATGTTCCAAAGTTTATTTGTGAACTTCCTCATGGCTTGAAGTTTTGGATGTGATAATGATTGATCGTGACCAAAAGCCGTGCCATAAACTAGAGCAAATCTGATTGCATCTGCGCCGTATTGGTTAGCAATTTCAATTGGATTTACTACATTTCCTTTTGATTTACTCATCTTTTTTCCCAGTGGATCCAAAACAGTACCATGCAGGACAATATCCTTAAACGGAATTTTGCCAGTGACATATATTCCAAGCATGATCATTCTGGCTACCCAAAAAAACAGGATATCCCTGCCTGTTTCCATCACAGAAGTGGGATAAAATTTTTCAAAATCACCCGGTTTAGTAGTTTGCAAAGTGGCAAAGGGCCACTGTGCAGAGGAGAACCAGGTATCAAAGGTATCGCTGTCTTGTTTTAACGTAGAATTATTACAATGTAAACAGGTGTCAAGCGTTTCTCCTTCGGTAACAGTCCATTTTTTGCAAGACTCACAAAACCAGGCCGGAATTTGTATTCCCCAAACAATCTGGCGGGAGATATTCCAATCCCTGATATTTTCTAACCAATTAAAATAAATCTTCTCGAAATTTATTGGAAAGATTTTAACTTCATTATTTTTTACAACTTTCAGTGCTTTTTCAGCAAGTGATTTAGTAGCAATATACCACTGCTCCAGAGGCAGTGGCTCGATAACTGTTTTGCATTTGTAGCAAATACCAACACGGTGGGTATAGTCGTAATCAACTTTTTCTATTAAACCTTTTTCTTGCATGGCTTCAGCAATTACTGATCTTGCTTTTTTGACTCTTAAGCCGGCAAATTTACCGCATTTTTCATTTAATTTGCCGCTGTAATCAATTACTTGGATCATTGGTAGATTATGTCTTTGGCCTATTTCAAAATCATTAGGATCATGCGCAGGAGTGACTTTAACTATTCCGGTGCCAAACTCAGGATTGACTGCTTTATCAGCAATGACTTTTAACTTGGTTTTACCTGAAACAGTTTTAATTTCTAGCTCTTGGCCAATGTATTTTTTATAGCGCTTATCCGAAGGGTGGACAGCTACGGCAGTATCACCGAATTTAGTTTCCAGACGTACTGTGGCTAAAACCAGTGGTCCGTATTTAATATAATAAAGCGGATCTTTTCTTTCCTCATAGATTACCTCAAGATCTGAAAAAGATGTGCCGTCTTTAGTGCAATAATTTACTAATCTATTGGTCCGGTATACTAAACCATCATCAAATAATTTTTTAAATGTTTTATAAACAACTTTAACTATGTCAGGATCTAGCGTATATTTGAGTCTGTCCCAGTTTAGGGAAAAACCCATCCGCTGCATTTGATTTCTGATTTTTCCCCGGTTTTCCTCCACGAATTCGTAAATCATTTTATAAAGAGTGGCTCTATCGTAATCAAAACGGGATTTACCGAGCTTTGATAAGTGTTTTTCAAAAACAAATTGTGTTTCTGTGCCAGCATGGTCTTCGCCCGGCAGCCAAAGAGCAGCTTCACCTTTCATTCGGTGGAAGCGGATTAAAATATCTTCAATTGTGAACATGGCGTGACCAAAGTGAAGGTCTCCATTAGCATTTGGCGGCGGGAGAATAATGGCATATGGTTTGCCGTTGGGATTTATTTCAGGTTGGAAATAACCTTTCTTTTCCCAAGACTGATACCATTTTTCCTCAACTGTTTTTTGATCATAAACCTTATCCATATGAGGATAAGTATATTTATTTAGGTGTCAGAGCGCAAGGCTAGGATTAGCTTGTAGGGTAAATGGGTTAATAGGCTGGTAGTTAAAAAAAGCAGCAGCAGCAATCATGACAGCATTATCAGTGCAAAGCTTCGGAGGCGGGACAAAAAGCTTTGTTTTCGATTTTAAACTACCTATTTTCAATTTTAAATTGCGGATCAGAGATTGATTTGCTGCTACTCCTCCTGCAATAATAATTTGATTAGCCTTGTAAGTTTGGGTTGCCAGAAGCGTCTTTGTAATCAATACATCGATAATAGCTTCTTCAATAGAAGCAGCTAGATTAGCCAGCTCATTTGGCTTTAAACTGCCTTTTTCTTTAATCAAATTAGAAACAGCTGTTTTAAGTCCGGAAAAGGAGAAATCAAAATCTTTTGAATTAATCATTGGTCTGGGTAGGTTAAAGGTCTTAGGGTTTCCGGATTTGGCTAATTCAGCAATGGCCGGACCACCAGGGTAAGGAAGCTTTAAAAGCCTGGCGCATTTATCAAAACACTCTCCTGAGGCATCGTCTCTGGTGCCGCCCAGGTATTTATATTTTCCATGGTTTTTAAATAGAACCAGATCAGTATGACCGCCGGACACAAGAAGGCCAATACAAGGGAATTTCGGCAAGTTACTTTTAGCTGTTTGTTTTTGACTGCAAGAATCTGTTAATTGTGAATTAACAATGGTAAATGGTTTTTGAATCCAATTTGCATAAAAATGTCCGAGTAGGTGATTTACAGGAACAAGTGGTTTGTTCCACAAAAAAGCTAATGTTTTAGCAGTTTCTGTGCCAACTAAAAGTGAACCGATTAGTCCTGGACCGTAAGTTACAGCGATTGCATCTATATCACTTATTTTTATTCCTGAACCATCAATTGCTGTTTTTACTGCAGGAATAATTGATTTTATTTGTTCCCGTGCAGCTTGTTCCGGGATTACACCCCCAAATTTAGCTTGCAGCAAGGCTGATGATGCTACAATATTGGATAGAATTTGTATTCTGTTTCCCTCTTTTTTTAAGACAGCACAAGCAGTTTCATCACAACTAGTTTCTATGCCAAGAATTATCATTTGGATATTTTAACAGAATGTATCTTTAGCCATTTAGAGATTTGCTCAACTGTTAGATTCTTACTACTTGCTCTAACTGTAAATTTCACCTCTTCTTTGTAATGATTAACTAATTTGTATTCATTTTTCCACAAGAATAAACCTGCTGAGGTTAAGGCTGTACGTTTATTTCCATCTATGAATGGATGGTTTTTTAGCAAGGATTGGAGTAAGGATGCTGCTTTATCGAATATAGAAACATAAAGATATTTGTTTTCAAAAGTTGCTTGAGGTCTTGCTATGACTGATTTAATTAGTCCTATGTCCCGGATTCCGGGGGAGCCATTGAATCTTTTGATCATCTGGTCGTGGATGAAAAGAACCTGGCTTGTTGTTAGGAAAGAGGTCTTTTTAGTGGTCACTTTTGTGAAAGCTTTCGGAGTACATCTTCGTGTTCGTTGGTAAACTCATCCACCATTTTGGCGAATTTTTGATCCACACCTGTGGTCTTAGTATTTTTTTGATGTATCAGAACAAGGCCCTGTTTTGTTTTTTTCCACTCAATAATAGATCCATCCCTGATGCTGAGTTGGTGGGCGTAAGCCTTGGGTACTGTTACTGCTAATGAATTACCATTTTT
>JAHIVD010000065.1 GCA_018816815.1 Patescibacteria group bacterium | reverse complement strand
TGTAGTGTTGATTATTAACCCATTAGAGCTTACCCGTAGAGGTCGTGATGCAGCCAGACTTACTGATTTGTCAAATTTGCAGCAAGCAATTAACGTGGCAGTTCAGGAAGCAACAGGATCTGCAGCTACCATTCTTTGTAGTGGAGGCATTGCCGTACCATGTGAAGGCGTAAGCACAGGAGCTAGGAGTTCTGATGGAACAGGTTGGGTGAAAGTTGATATGTCTACTCAGAATAGTGTGTCAGTACCCACCTTGCCAGTTGATCCAATTAATGATTTGGCAACTCATTACCTATATTGCTCAGACGGTAATGCTTGGGAGATCAATGCTAAGTTAGAATCAGAACAGCAAAACGACAAAATGGAGAATGATGGTGGAGAGGACCCAGCACTATATGAGGTCGGTTCTAGTTTAGGGCTTATTTTGACTTCAGGAGGGACCTGTACTTATTAACGCTATGTGGGGGTCAGCAGGATTTTTAATTGGTATAGTTTTAGGAAGTTTGGTAAAGGTATTGGCTGACCGTAGTTTAAGTAACAAATCTTTTTGGGGAAGGTCGTACTGCCCGAAATGTCAACACAAGTTGGCATGGTATGACCTTTTCCCAATTCTTTCTTTTATACTTCTTAAAGGTAAATGCCGGTATTGTAAAGATAAACTAGAGATTGAGTATTTGATAGTTGAGACAGTAACTGGAGTTTTGGTAGGATTCCTCTTTTGGCAAAGCTTTTTCAGTTTTTCAATTCCTCAATTTCAAATTCTATCAGCGTTAATGGAGCTGGCATTTAAGACATTCTTTGTAGTAGTTTTAGTGGTTCTTTTCTTAACTGACCTTAAGAAGATGTTTATTCCTGACCGGATTGTTATTCCTTCTATAATTATTGGTATTGTTGGTTTAACTGTCATTACTTTATATAAAATTGTTTATCTTTATAACTATCTTTCCGGAAGCGTTGTGGGTAGATTACTACTTCCTCCGCACAATACATATTTCCAAAGGCATGCATTAGCAATAGCCCAACCATTTTTCCTGTCACTCCTGACAGGGGTATTAATAGGAGGATTTTTCTGGGGATTGATAATTATTACACGCGGAAAAGGAATGGGCGGAGGGGATGTAAAACTGGGAGCATTTATAGGGATAATGCTGGGGTTTCCCCAAGCCCTTTTTGCTCTGATGCTGGCATTTTTTACAGGTGCAATATTTGGATTAGGGCTAATTATTACCGGTAAAAAGCATTTCGGTCAAGCTATTCCTTTTGGACCATTTTTAGTTTTAGGTAGTTTAATGATGCTTTTTTGGGGAAATTTGATAATTGATTGGTATTTAAAATTGGGGTCTTGACAAGTGTTTTTGGTTATGTAGATACTATATATAGTTAACAGAATCTAATGAAAAAATTCCTGCCCAAATCTACAAACAATCCTTCTGGTTTTACTTTGGTTGAACTCCTTGTTGTTATATCCATAATTGCTATTTTATCTGTTATCGGGATAACTGTATTTACCGGAGTACAGAAAAATGCCAGGGATGCCAGAAGAAGGAGTGATATTGATGCTATTGCTAGTGCTCTAGAAACTAAAAAG
Source organism: Patescibacteria group bacterium (assembly GCA_018816815.1). Classification (GTDB taxonomy): domain Bacteria; phylum Patescibacteriota; class Microgenomatia; order Daviesbacterales; family UBA10151; genus UBA10151. The sequence continues at coordinate 5,376 of JAHIVD010000065.1, read as the reverse complement.
GGTAGTAATACTGCGTATCAAACAATTGCTACAGCTGATTTTGCAGGCAGAGTAATTCCGAATGATACCTCAACTCCTAAATATTGTTACGCTTCACTTACGACAAGTACTGCAGTTGGAGCACCAACTACCTGGGATCCAGCAGCTGCTTGTCCTTCCGCTCCCGCTAGTCCCGCCTATGCAGTTTTCACGGGAACTGTTGCTGCTAATACAACCAATTGGACAATATGTGCTTATTTAGAGAGTAATTACGCAACAACGCCGTTCGCAATAAATGTTGCTACAGATAATCCAGCGCGGGTATATTGCAAATCAAGTTCTCAATAAATTCTCTCCTTTTTCTACTTGAAAATCCGGCATCTATGGTGTTGATTATTTGGTTGTTTATGACTAGATTGTTAATTTTTTCTTGTAAAAACCCATGCCAAGGATGGGTATGAATGCGTCACAAATACCTGCATATTTTACGAATTTCGCAGTTGTCATTGCGAGGACTCCGATGTACATCGGAGGACGTGACAATCTTACCCCATTCCCACGCTCTCCGTCTATCGCCGGATCGCTCGGAATGACAGCAAGCGCGAAACTTGTGTATTTGTTGACTATGTAAACTCCCGATTGCACCCTTGGGGTGTAAATGTAAATATCCCCATTTTTACTGAGAGGATCCCAAATATTTTAAAATTTCAGCTCCAAATTGACGAAGGTCTTTTAAATCTTGCTTGTAATCTTTGAAAAGAAGCTTAAAATCAAAATCATTATACCCGTGGACTACCCTGTTCCTAAAATCTGCCGCCTGGCCCATTTTCAATGATAATTCCTTGTTGATAATTCCCTTTTCTCCTAAAAATGCAAAAGCATCTTTGGCTGTTTCTTTGCGGGGCGCACTTAAGGCAGCAATAATATGGGCGGCAATATCAATAGAAGCTTCTACAGCCTGCTGAAGACGGAAAACTATTAAGTCGTGAATATCAACGTTTTCTAGAAACCCGCTTTCAGTAAAATCCATAGTTTCTATTTTATGGATTTGTTCATTTAAAAAATCCAGCTTTTTTGCCACAAGATCTTTGTTAATCAGCATAAGGAAATTTATCTTTTAAGTAAGAATAATAGATTTTTCTAAGATGGGCGCTGTCGTAATAGTTCTTTAAGGTGCAGGCCTCGAAAGAAATCTTTTCTTCTTCAGACCTTTGATAAATACATTTTCCGGTACTGATAATTTGAAATAGAAACAAAGGAGAAGAATTTTTATCAATCACTGATAAATCTAAATCTTTAGGAAAGTCAATATCGGATATCAGGCTGTAAATATATTTATAATCGATCTTATCTGACGATTCTACAACTACCGCTAAATCAAAATCGCTATCAGTTTTTGTTCTATTGCTTATAATTGATCCTAACACATAAGCCAGTTTTATCCTGGATTCTTTAGACAAAGAAGTATTTATTTGTGAGATTAATTTATCGTCTATCATAAATGTAAGTATAACACCTTCAATATTGAGCCGCAAACAAAAAAGTGTTAGATTTTTAATTTAGTTTTCGCGAGGCTAATTGTTTGATTTTGAAAATTTTTTTTAACTTCTTTCCAGGAAACAGGAATAAACATACGGATTTGTAGTTTTAGTCACTTTGTCGTATACTTAATTCATGCAACAGGCATCAATCAAACAAGCATTTTGGGATTATAATTTTACCGAACGTCAGTTGGTGCAAAAGTTGGCAAAAGGCACAAAAGAAGAAAAAGCATGGATCATAGGAAGAATACTGGAAAATCTTCCCTTTAATTCTATATGGAAATATATAACACCGGTGCAAATAAAAGATTTCTTCCCATATCTTCACCTTCGTCCAAAGTTGAAACAAATTTGGAGCTATACTTTATCTTTGTGGGATAAATATGAAAAAGCCTCTCACTAAACTCCAAGAGGAAACTCTTCAAAGCTTTTTTGCCCAACCAATCGGAAAATCCTACTTTCTTACCGGCGGCACCGCGCTTTCCGGATTTTATTTCTACCATCGTGAGAGTATTGATCTTGACCTTTTCACCTTTGAGGCTATTGAGATTGAACCTGTAAGACAAGTATTTGCGGCTATTGCAACAAAAGCCCGTTTATCTCTTGATCACCGTGTCGCAACAGAAGGATACCACAAATTTTTTCTAACCGGCAAAAAAGAGGAGCTTAAAATTGATCTTGTCAGGGAACAAAAGGTCAGTTTTGGTAAAATTAAGACATTTGGTAAAATAAGAGTAGATTCTGTTGAAAATATTGGCAGCAATAAAATTACAGCAATTTTTAACAGAACTGAGGCAAAAGACTTCATTGACCTTTACTCTATCCTGCGAAAAAAACTGTTCTCTTTTCAGAAACTATTTCAAGATGCTAAAAAGAAAGATCTGGGTCTTTCCGAGTTTTACCTTGCTCATATGCTTCTGGAGGTAAAAAATCTAAAAAATTTTCCCAAAATGCTTGTTCCTTTTAATAAAGGTAAAATGGAAAGTTATTTTGTTTCACTGGCAAACAACCTGCTGTTGGAAGTTAAGCCCAGGGGAATATAAAAACTATAATGGTATATTTAGATCTAATAGCACTAAAGATTCCCTTAAAAACTATCCTGAGTTTTCCAAGTTTAATTTTATCACAAATACTTGCATATTTATTGACTGGAGTAGCATAATAGAATTAATGCCCGCTTTACTCAAACAAGCTAAGTGTAAACTGTTTAATAAAAACAAAAAGAGCTTCACCGCGCACCACTCGGTACATGGCTTCACCCTGGTTGAACTTCTGGTTGTTATCTCTATTATTGCTGTTCTTTCTGCCATAGGCTTAGTCAGTTTTAGGAGGGTTCAGCAAATTGCCAGGGATGGAAAAAGAGTGGCCGATATAGATACTATCGCTAAATCTTTAGAAATTTCTAAAGATTTTACTACTGGTGTTTATTATAATAAGTTAAGTACAGATTTTCCAGATGGGATACCAGTAGATCCAAGAAGAGAAATAACTCAATATTGCATTCTCGGCTTTGCTAATACTCTTCTGAGTGACCCTGACGCATATAGCACATATATCGGAAACGTACGTTCTAGTTGGTCAACTGGTGTTTGTCCGGGTTATCCTGGTAGATATTGGGTAGAAGTGTCGAATGTGTTTTCAGTAATGCTCTGGGGTGCCCCAGTACCTATTCCTTATGATGTAAAATTTTGGATTATTTGTGCTAAAAAGGAAAGCAGTGGTGAAGTTTATTGTAAACACAGTCTCGGAATAGGAATGTAGTTTATGAGATTAAAGGACCTTACGTTTTTGCGAATTAAAAAGGCAAAACTGCTGTTAGAATTGTCAAACAGCGGTTTCACCTTAGTTGAACTTTTAGTGGTAGTGACCATTATTGCTTTATTGGGCACAATCGGCATTTCTGCTTTTATAGTAGCCCAGCGAACTGCCAGGGACGGGAAAAAGATAGCTGATATAAACAGCATTGCCAAATCTATTGAATCGTCAAAAAATTACAGTACAGGGACATACGCTTATAGCGGAACTGCTTTAAGTGAAGATTTTCCTCGGGGCATCACCGCTGATATAAAATATGCCTATTGTATAAAAACAAGCACAGGAACAGATTTGACCGGAATAGTTGATCCAACCGTTGATATCTCTTGGACTGTGAATGATTGTCCAGATGATTACTTGGTTGTTAATTCTTCAATGGAGGCATTTGCCGTCTCTACTAAATCATGGAAATTATGCGCCTTGCTTGAAAAATCCAATAGTCTCTTTTGTATAACCAGTTTAATAAAATAACTCTTGAATGGTAAGATGGTAATATGGATATTATGAATAGAAAACATGGTTTTACTCTGGTTGAACTTTTGATAACAGTTTCAATTATTGCTATTTTGGCCTCAATTGGAATAAGTGTTTATTCCAGCCTTCAAAAAAATGCCAGGGACGGGAAAAGGCAGGCTGATTTACGGTCAATCCAATCTGCCCTGGAGCAATATTATAGTGATCAAGGTTTTTACCCAGCTGAAACACCAAACCCTTTTATTCCTGGAAATCCTCTTGATGGTTGTACAGGGAATTCCGATACAGTAAGTTGTTCTAGTGAGAAAGTATATCTTAATACCATTCCTGATGATCCTGATTCATCAAAAAATTACTATTATGCTCCAGCAGGAGTTGCACCAGCAATATCCTATGAGCTTTGTGCCGCATTGGAGATTGCGCCAAGTACCGTTCAGACTTGTACCGAATTATGCGGTGTTGCTTGTAATTTTAAAGTTACTCCCCCATAGGGAATGTACAATGTGAAGCGCACATTGTACAATTAAAACAGGATGCACAAATCTGCCTTTGGATTTACCCTAATTGAGCTATTAATAGTTATATCGATAATGGTTACAGTAGGAGTATTTTCACTTGCCAATTATGAATCTTTTGGAGAAGATCAAAAATTGAAGAGTGCTGTATTAGATGTTCAGAGTATCCTCCGGAACGCTCAAACAAATGCCACTACTAACGTAGAATGTGATACTGAACACAGTGCTACCTGGCAGGTTGAATTTGCCGATACAGAAACTATTAATTTGAAATGTCAGAAACCCTTAGATTCGTCTATTCTTATAAAGGGTTCAAAACTGGATGCAAATATTGGGATAGACGCAGTATACGGTGTTCTATCAGTAGATTGTCCAAGCGTGCCACCACCATCATTTACAATTAGCTTTGCTCCGCTGGATGGTAAAATAACTCTTGGAGAAACAGATTGTAAGTTACTTACAATAACTTTTACAAATATTAATACTAACACCACAAAATCTTTAATTATTGAACAAGGAGGCAGGATTTATGCGCAATAAACAAAAACTCACCTTGGAGAAATCCTGCAGTCACCTCCGAGATGTATTGAAAACAGTGCAATCCCAAGCTGGTCAAAATCTGATAGAAGTTATGGTGGCTGTAACTATTGGAATTTTAGTAGTTACGGCGCTAACATTTGCTACCATTTTTTCTTTGCGGAATGCCAATTTTGCCAAAAATTCTGCCCAGGCTACTAAATTGGCTCAGGAAGGGATAGAAAGAGTCAGAAGCGGAAGAGACAGAAATCTGACGATTGGTGGATCATTTGGATATGTTGTTTCCTGGGATGGCATCAGCAGTGATTTGTGTGATGGGTCAACAACAGTTAAAGAAGATTCCATCTGGTGTTATCAAATCTATGATGCTTGTGCCCCGAATTGTTATTTTAATGTTACAGACGAAGGAGAGCTTAATTATATAATCCCCTCACCATCTATGCCTTCATTTGCAGAACAGATAGCACCTAATTTTAAACGGGTAGTAATTTTATCTGATGTTGCGGGTAGTTACA
>JAHIVD010000064.1 GCA_018816815.1 Patescibacteria group bacterium | reverse complement strand
CCATGGAGTTTTTTATGAATCTCCCGTAAGTGTGGTTTTGTAACATGGGTATATACCTGAGTAGTAACTATATTCCTGTGTCCCAAAAACTCCTGAATTACCCTTAAATCAACACCTTTCATTAATAAATCTGTGGCAAAACTGTGGCGCAACGTATGACAGCTTGTGTTCAAGGGCAATCCTGCTAAAAGTGCATAGTTTTTAACAATCCTTTCTACGCTTCTAATTGTTAACCTTGTTAAGGGCGATCTACCTCCGTAGTTTATAAATAATGCTTTTTCACTATCTCTTCTGGCTCTCAAATATTTTTTGAGCCAACTAACACATTTTTCTGAAAAATAAACCGTTCTGGGATGACCTCCTTTACCAATAATACCTACTTCCAGATCTGTAGTTTCCGGATTTACGGCAATTTGTTCCCGGTTTAAAGCAACAAGCTCTGCAACCCGAAGACCAGTTGAAAAGAAAACTTCTAAGATGGTTTTATCTCTTAAACCTATGGTTTGCGAAGCGTCAGGTTTTTGCAATAGCTTCTCAATCTGTTCAAGTGTGAGAAAGTTTATTGTTTTTTCTTGCCTTTCTTTAGGAATTTTTACTTTATCCGGTGGGAGAGAGGGGATATCCTTTTCTATAAAAAAGCTTAAAAAAGACCGCAAGGCAACTAGATAATGATTCTGTGTGGAACGTTTCAAACTATCTTTAGTTTTTTGTTTATACGTACGGGAGAGGAATAGCCTATATTCCCAAATGTGATCTTTCGTAAGCTCGTAAGGTTTAAGCTCCTCCAGTTTATTTACAGTTAGAAACTCAAAGAATCTTTTTAAAAACTTAGAATAATTCTCCTGGCTTTTAGAGGAGAGGCCTTTTTCCAACTCTAACCAGTCCAAATAATCAAAAAAGTATTCCTTGAATGTAGTGGTTTGGTTTTTCATACCTTGCAGTTAATGTATCTTAACCGACATTACCCATATTTTAAATTATGCCTCCTTGACCTGTCAAGAAACACCTTAAACTGAATCTAACAACAAAGTAATTAGCTTATTAATATAATTAAACACTTAATGGATCGCTCAGTAATGGACTACTGCGTAGCAGAGCTACTAAGTATTTATGTAGCAATAAAATAAAGTATATGCAGCTATCAAATAGAAGTAAGTACTAAGTATAAATACGCCCTTAGAGCCTTTTGAGCCTAACTAGGCACGAGGCCCGTAAAGGCCCCAAAAACGCGTTTTCAGGGGATAAGACGTAGGATAGGTCATTTAATGTTTAGATCGTTCTAAAGCCCTAAGCCTTTGCTTGGTTAAAATTAATATTGAACAAATTCATCAAGTAATTTTTGGACGGGAATTATTATATTTAAATTCATTCTACAATTCCCTTAACAAATCTGTTTCTGATTTTTAAAACAGCACCCAATATAAACAAACCTGCTTCCCTGGCTTTTATTGTATCGTATATTGTGCGACATCGAAATATAGGGAGGGCTGCTAATCTTCTTGTAAGGAGGAGCATACAAGAACAGCCGGTACTGCCTTACATATATCCACTTCTAGGCAGTAACGCCTAAGTATAAGACTGTATGAAGCTGGACAGATCAATGCCTCTCTTCCCAAGAGGGCTTCGGGTATTGTTTAGCAGTTATCCACAAACTATGCCAAAATTCTTAGAAAGGAGAGCATTTAGGAGGAAGGCCCTAGAGAGGAACACACTGCTTTGTATCCTTAAAGACAATAGTTATCATGACTTTTGAAAGGCGTTAAGATCCTATAGTTTTTATAATCTTATCTACCAACTATATCAAACCATATCAAATATTCTTTTCACGAAAATCAAGAATAGTTTTCACAATCTTCTATAAAATACGGTCTCAGTGCCCCCTCTTCCCCATTATCCACTCCATGAAGTTGCGAAAAAACTAACCAAAAATACAATTGCCCCTATAATCAAGTACTCCCGCATCATTCTCTTGGTCATTTTACCCTTTAAGAAGTGAGTTGTTAAACCCAAAAGTACATACATCGCAGAAGACAAAGACAATGACCAAATTGTTGTCGGAGACGGCCAAAATGAAAAACTTACGGCTAACTCCCCTAAAATCAAACTTAAAATAAAACTCTGCATAATAATTGCTACTGAAACCGTATCCTCCATTTTAAGAGTCCAAAGTAGCTGTAGAATTAATAAAAAGCTTACTGCCATGACCGCTACCCCATTCCATAGAAAAAACAAATTAAAAGCAGAAATAACATGATATATAAAAAAAGCTGAAAGAAGGGTAAAAAGAAAACTCGCTGTTGATGCTGCCCTATACAAAGGAATCGTCCGCAGACTCGCCACATTAAACACATTCTGCGCCAAAAGCAACAAATAGAAAGTCAGGCCAAATATAAAAGCTACCGGCAATCTCGTTAACCAACGCACAGGCAAAAGAAAATAAAAGCTTGCGACGGCTACCGTAAAAAAAGTTGGTAAAATCAAAAGCATAAATGCTTTGGTTATATTTAAACCCTCCCAAAGAGACCAGAAGGAAAGGATATATGCAAAAACAGCAAGTCCTCCTAAGAACCTAAACCTTAGATTAAAATCAACCAACTGTGTTGAAAGTAGTCCTATAGTTAATAGCACTGAACTAATGACTATTTTTTGCCTTTTATTTAAGTCTAGCTTCATACTTCCCTCTTCTTTTTACTGTCACACAATATGCGCAATAAGAGCTGAATTAAAGCTCCAACTTACCTCACAGCTCTGTTGCAGGACAAATCATTTAGCGACTAATTTTAAAACATGACAAATGGCGATTGCCAAAGCATCTATTGCATCATCCAAGTGTCCGCCTTTCCAGTTTACTTTAAGCTTATTCCGTCTTCTACTGGGAGTACCTAAAAATTTCCTCACCCCATCATGGACCTGATTTTTATCAGCCCTACCTGAACCAGCAACCATTAATTTCACTTGTAAACCTGTATAATCTTGAATTGGGATTCTATGCTGCGCAGCAGCTAGCATTATCACTCCTCTAGCTTGCCCTACCATTATGGCAGTTTTGGTATTAGCCCCAAAAAAAAGCATCTCGCAAATCATCTGATCCGGCTTATATTTTTCAATAACTGAAGTTAACTCGCCGTGTATCATATTCAAACGATCTTGCATCAAACGCTCTTTTGGAGTACTGATATTCCCATAAGTTATCAGTTCAATATCGTACTTGAATTCCCTGCTTAAGATATCATCAGGTATCTTTATAACTCCATAGCCGGTTGTAGCAGTCCCTGGATCAATCCCTAAAATAACCATAATTTAACTATCAGCTATCCTGATTAAATCAAGATAAACAAAAACTATATCAGTTTCTCCTCTATATTAAAATTTGCATAAACTTTCTGCACATCATCTAAATCCTCTATTCTCTGGAAAAAATCCAAAACTTTTTTTGCTTTTTCCGCATCATTTATCGAAATTAAAGTATTTGGTTTAAAAACTAATTCCTTTGATTCTACTTCGTATCCTGCCTGAGTAATTTTATTACCCATAGTATTTAATTCTGGGCTTTCTACATACACTAAATACATTTGTATTCCATCTTTTATATAGTCTTTTACATCTATAGCACCCAAATCTATTAACTCCAACATTTCATCTTCCGTAAGTTTAGCATTTGAGTCTTGTGATTTAACTTTAATCTCTCCTGCCCTGTCAAACATATACGCAACACTTCCCTGTCCTACTAAACTTCCTCCATTTCGTTCAAAAATATTTTTAACCCCTTGAAGGGTACGCATTTTATTATCTGTCACTGCTTCTATTAAGAAAGCTACTTTGCCCGGCCCATACCCCTCATAAATCATTTCTTCTAAAGCTTGACCAGGTAATTTATCTAATCCTCTATCAGTTGCTCTTTTGATATTTTCCTTAGGCATATTTACGCTTTTTGCCGCATCCACAGCCACTCTCAGCCTTGGGTTAGAATCCGGATCACCGGATCCTCCGATTTTCACAGCAATAGTAATAGCATTAGCCAATTTAGTAAAAGTCTGACCGCGTTTAATATCTGTTACACCTTTTTGGCGCTTTATTGTTGACCACTTCGAATGTCCGCTCATATCAGTTATTTAAAGATATTAGCGTTTAAAATTTAGTTTTGCAAGTTTAAAACAAGTTAAAATTTAATAACATTAATGAAATCATAAACATGAATCATGAAAAAGAGAGCAAATAAAAATTTTGCACAAAGAAAACGCGAAAGATTGACAACTTATCTATTTTCTATCTATACTTCATCACTTAGATGCAACACTCTTTTGAATCTTCAGACCTTCACAAACAAGCAATAAATGCAGCGCTGGATTCTAATTGGAAACTAGCAATCAAACTTAATAAACAAATTATAAAAACTAATCCGCAAAATGTAGATGCCCTTAACCGACAAGCTAAAGCTTATATAGAAACAGGCAAAACAAATTTGGCAAAAAAATACTATTCAAAAGCCTTGAGTGTTGACCCATACAACCCAATTGCCCAAAAGAACTTAAAGATTATAAAATCATTTAAATCAAAAAAATCCAAGAGGTGCAAATCAACAACCCAAGACGTTGACAATAAACTATCCTCCGAAACATGCATCCGCAGTAAACTTTGCCCATCTCTTTTTTTACAAGAACCAGGTAAAACAAAAATTGTTAGTCTTATAAAAATAGCTGAGCCTCAAAAACTTATCTCCACCTTTTCTGGAATGAAGGTAGAAATGGTAATAAAAAATAGAAAAATTACTATCACTGATTTAAATGGGAATTATCTTGGAGTGCTACCCGACGACATTAACCATCAATTATTACGACTGTCCAAAGGAGGCAACAAGTACGAACTATTTGTTAAAGCTGTCAGAATAAACACTCTATCTGTCATCATTAAAGAAACTTTTAGAAGTAAACGATTTAGAAATCAGCCATCTTTTTTGGAACTTTCTAGTTCCAATATTAAATCAGACACTTGACCTCGCTAAATAGAATCAAAAAGAAAAAAGGTAAAAGATCAAGGTGAAAGACCTAAGAAAAATAAGAAATCTAAACTTTCAGAAGAGAAATTATTTCTTTGGAATCTAAAATTGGCCCAAAGTCGTTTTTATTAACACTTCTTGTTTTGTAGAACTTAATCATTTGCTCATTTGAAAACGGATTTGGGATTTTAACAAGTCCTCCTGTATTCAAATCTTGCACTGAGTGGAGTAATTTTTTTCGTATAGGATCATTAGAAGAAACTGCAGCCCGGATTTGAATTTGATCTCTGCTAAGTAACAACTGCCAATAAAAATGTTCGTCTGATTTAAGTTTAGGAAGATTTCTAAAAAAATTACTGAAATGATCAAGATTTAACTTAGTTGTCTTCTTTGCTCCTACCTCCCAGACGTAAATTTTGCTATCTGTAAATTCCCCCGTATAATCTTCTAATTCTAATAGATTTAGTTCGTTTTGAAACTTATTTAAAATACTTTTCGGACCAAAAATGGTAAGCGCTGTCTGATGTCCCCTAAAAAGCCGCTCAAGGCTAACTATTTCTCCTTCAGCAAACACTTCTTGACAAATAGTATCCAGAATTTTAGCATTAAAAATTTTAACTTGGCGTATAAGAAATAGGCTATAATCAACGCTAGCTTTTTGAGGTGTCTCCTGATAATCCTTCATTGACCGGTATGCTAAGATTAATGATATTCCGATAACTAATAAAAAAAGTGGTAACCACAAAATCATGGTGGATTTTATAAATCTCTGCTCCGAATAATTCCGGAGTAGTTTTTTAAAAATAAATTACTTAATAAATTACTTGTTCAAATAATCTTCTCCAATAAATAAATTTATCTGAGCGCGAGAAGAAGTTGCACCCTCTGATGAGCTGATTGTATCACATTTTGGGTTATTTTGACAATCCAAATCACCAAAAACTTGCCGGATTCTTTTCAAAGTAAGCGACTCCTCTCCCAGTACTTTTGTCTTTTCTAATTTTTCCTTGGCATTATTTGTAATAATCACATTACCGCCTAAATTAGTAATCAACCTGGCCCATTTTCCTGCCATCTGAATCTTATCTGTTGCATTAAAAACAGCAATAGTTTTATGCTCTGAAACAATCACCGGATCAACCAAATCCGATAAAATACTATCTAATTTAATTGGATCTGTTATTAACACCTGCGTGTTATCAGAGAGATTCTTCCTCTCCAGCACACCAAGATCATTAAGATCCAATTCTTTGACTTTATCAAACCTTACATTGCTTAGACTAATTTTAAGTCTTAAAAGCTCCAACGTTGTTAAATCTGTCTTTAAAAAAGATAATAAATTTAAACCTGAAAATGGGTTTTCCTTAAGTATTTCAACTATTTCAAAAGCAGATTTTGACGGCACACCCTGACTCTTGTCTTGACCTGACGAGCCAGACAGTGAAACAGTTTGCAATGAGCTAAAATCCAAAAATCCATCAATAGGCACGGCAAAAAAACTTGTTAACGTATCTTTTAACAAACTGCCTCCGCCTATTTCTTTTTGGGTTTGCCCAAGTTCATAAACAGCACGGAGTTGCCATTTGCCAAATCCAAAAGGCACGTCTAAAAATAACTCGTCCGGGATTTTTATGATAGTTATTTTTTCTTCCTTTGGGTTATAGGTAAACAAAGCAATGCTTGAGGTTTTAATAAGCAGATTGATATTAAATTCCCCGGTCCAGACATAATTGCGGTGTTGATTTTCTATTCCTAAAGGATTAAATAAACGCTCTGTAAATTGGATCACCCAGGAAACAATTAGTATTCCTGCTACCAGTGTTAAAACAAAAAGCGCAAGTTTTGTCCTTCTGTTCTGCTTTGCTTTGGACTGAATACTTTTCCAGCCTTTTTTCTTGATTGACCGGGATATAATTTTTCGAGGCATACTTTTACTTTACCTAATCGGGTATTGACCTGGCAACTATTTTACGGTTAAAGTGAGTAATGAAAGGGGGTGAACTAAAAAATGGACGATCAAAATAATCCTGGAGGAGTTCCAGTTGTTGACCCAAACCAGGGCCAACCAGAACCAACTACTCCGCCAGTAGAAGTACCTGGAGTACCAGAAGAAGTACCCGGAATGCCAGTAGAAGTACCTGGAGTACCACCTACTCAACCAGGGCAAGAAGAAGAAGGAGTACCAACTCCTCAAACTCCTGAGCCTACCCCCACTGAAGGTGGAGACGCACCAGCGGTATAGAAAGTAAATGTAAGTTAAAGAATGCGGACTAACCGCTTTTAGAGGTTTGAGTAAGAGTAGAACCTAAAAACTCCTTCTCTTACTCTTCCTCTTACTTACTTACTTACTTAATATATTCATTCTTTAGTTTCAAAAATTCCTTATCTGTTATAGCTTTTCTAATATTGGTAACTAAATTAGTTATAAAGTAAACATTATGATGGGTTGCAAGTTGGTGATATAAAATTTCACTTGACATACTCAAATGCCGAAGATATGCCCTGCTGAAATTCAAACAAGTACAGCAACCACATCCAGGATCAATAGGCTTTTTATCTGCAACAAATCTACTTTGCCTGATACTAATTGTAAAATTGTTGTCAGTTTGACCCCCATTTTTAGGTGAGATATATAAAGAACCAAACCTGGCGCGTCTTGTTGGCGCCACACAATCAAAAAAATCAATTCCCTGCTCTATCCCGTTAAATAAATCTTCCACCTCACCAATACCCAGCAAATGTCTTGGTTTATCTTCTGAAACTTCAGTAGTAACCCATCCTATTACCTGACGTAGCTTTTGTTTGTCCCCGTAAATACCACCTATAGCTATGGCATCAAAGTTTTCATCAGTAAATCTGGCAGACCTTACTCTTAAATCTTTATATGTTCCTCCATGCACAACACCATACATAATTTGTTTATTGTTTTTGCTCTTGAAATCTTTAGAGGGAAATTCCTGATTTTCAATCCGCAAAGGTTTATTAAATTCTTCCAAACTCCTTAAACCCCATCTTTCAGTTAATTCTATAGACTTTAAGATTTCATCTTTGGTGTGCTTAGAAGACTCATGGTCATCAAATGCCACAATCAAGTCTGCGCCAAGTTTTCGCTGGATTTCAATTGATCTCTCAGGAGTTAAAGTATGTTTTGAACCATCCAAGTGAGACTGGAAAATAACCCCTTCTTCTGTAATCTTATTTAAACGGGGACGAGAAGTTGTGTTTAAAGCATTGCGCTTGTTCAATTTAAGTTTTTTCTTAAAATCTTCTGGTTTTTCTTTATTCCTTTTTAATACTTTACTGTTTCCGTGTTCCATCGCCACTCCTAAGGAGAACACCTGGAAACCTCCGGAGTCAGTCATGATCGGTCGATCCCAGCTCATGAACTTATGTAACCCACCAAGCTTCTCTATCAGATCCACACCAGGTCTTAGCATTAAATGATAAGTATTGGCCAAAACTATCTGAACCCCGATTTCCTTGAGCTCACGGGGTCCCAATGCCTTTACAGAACCCAAAGTCCCTACCGGATTAAAATTAGGAGTCTTAATCACTCCATGCAAAGTCTTTAGTTTTCCTACCCGTGCGTTGCCATCTTTATGCAATATCTTAAAACCAGTTAGCATTTTATAAATTTTCTGCGGTTTTATATAAAATTATCGATTAAAAAAGTCTTTCCTGTAATCTTCTTTACGCTCTATTCCTTCTTATCTTCAAAAAAAGTTTTGTGGGAGTGCTTTTTCCGTTCAATCCGGATTCGCTCTTGAAAGCGATTACCTGAAAGGTAATCCTTCAGTCTTTGCAAAAGGTAATCCCCTGCCAAAATTTCCGGAATAACTGCCAGATCTGCTCCTCTTTTGTACAATTCATCTGCCTGCTTGGTAGTGCTTGCACGGATTATTGCTGGAATATTTATTTTTCTGGTTTTCAACTCCTCTAAAAGCAAACGGTTACCATCAAAGCTCGGAGAGGTTGAAATCACCATTCTTGCATCTTTTAAATCAAGTGCGTCTAAAACTTCCGGATCACCCAGGTCTCCATAAACTACCGGCACATGCATTTTCAGAAGTGACTGGACTATATGCGGGTTAAAATCCAAAACAATTTGAGCTATACCTTGTTTCTTAAGAAGTTTAACAACCTCTCCTCCTATTCTGTGACTTCCTATTATAACAACATGACCTGTAAGCTTCTCTGTTTTGCCCACTTCCAAAAAATGATTGTAATTTTTCCTTTCAAAAAAGCCTAATAATTTATTTAATTTTTTGTAAAGCTTTTTGGTATGAGTAACTAGCACAGAGGAAATAATCATAGATATTACACCTGTTAATGCAATCGCTGTAAGGGCTGTTGAGGAAACCAATCCTTTTTGCGCCCCAACCAAAAGCAGGATAAGTGAAAACTCTGAAATTTGAGACAGATTAATAGCTGTTTGAAACATGGTATGTTTTCTAAAGCCAAAAATACCCAGTGCTAAAAGAATAATTAATGGTTTGCAAAATAACGCATAAGCCACAAAAGCAATAATTAGAGGAAGCGCACGGCCAACTTCAAGGAAATTTACCTGCGTACCAAGATAAACAAAAAACAAGGTGACAAAAAAATCACGCAAAGGCTTAACCTTGCCCTGAATTCGAAAATGATATACGGAAGATGCCAAACTTACACCTGCCAAAAAAGCCCCGATTAAAACAGAAAATCCTAAGATTAATGCCAGTGATACATAGATAAAACACCAAGCCAAAGATGTTAAAAATAGTAATTCTCCTGATTCTGCAACAGCTCTGAAGATTTTTGGCAAAACAAAACGGTTTAGCAAAATTCCTATACCAAAAAGCAGGATTATTTTTATAATAAGAGTGGCTGTGGGATAAAATTGTTGATACCCCAATCCAAAACTGGAAGGAGTTACTGTTAAAAAAAGCAGAATCATAACAGCCAACAAATCTTCCAAAAGCAAAATTCCCAAAGAAAGCTTCCCATATAAAGAGGTCGATTCTTTTTTATCAAGCAGCAGCTTAACAACTACAACCGTTGAAGAAAAAGCCAATCCTGCTCCTAAATACCAAGACTCCACACTGCCAAATCCAAGATACTTGGCAATAATTGATCCTAAAACTGTTGTAATAAAAATTTGAAAAAAAGATGCTACAAGTATGGGCTTGCCCAGGGCTTTTATTTCCCTTAAATCAAGCTCCATCCCCACTAAAAAAAGCATAAAAGCAATACCTATTTCAGGGAAGAAATGTAAAACTTCAGAAGTACCTACATCAAAAACCGCACTGTAGGCTAAAATTAAGCCACCCAAAAGGTAAGCAATCAGAAGCGGTAGTTTAAATTTATAGGCAATAAACCCAAGTGCGGATGAAAGAGTTAGAATAACTGCAAGTTGTATAAATATATTGTTCATAAATTAATTCAAACTTCAAAGTGCAAAATTAAAATTTAAAACTAAAAGTTTCCTAAAAAACCACAATAATTTTGAACCTTTAACTTTACAAATCTAAATTCTCTATTGCTTTTTTTAGATCTTCTGGCAGTGGACTCTCAAGCTTCATCCATTCGTTTGTTTCCGGATGTCTAAAACCAATCCTGACCGCATGCAAAGATACCCTTGGACACCATCTTTTATCTAACCTAACCATCTTGCGGCCGGCATATTTTTCATCTGCCACAATCGGGTGATTGATATATTTTAAATGTACCCTAATTTGATGTGTCCGTCCAGTTTTGGGCTTACAAAGAATTAAAGTAAATTCCCTATATCTTTGCCTTTCTAGCTTTCTCATTTGAATTTTATTAAAATCTGGAAAAATCTCCTGTAATCTATCATCTGTAAATTGCAGTCTTTTCATTGATTCATACTCTGTCAAAGCTTCTTTTCCATTCCCCGACTCTTCTACCATAAACTTTTCCCTATTTTTCGGATTTCTGGTAATAGCTCCCTCTACTTTCCCTTGCTTTTCCATAAAACCATGTACCAGCGCTAAATATTCCTTTTTAACTATTCTTTTCTTAAATTGGCTTTGCAGGTTTTCCAAAGCTGCTTGAGTTTTAGCTATCAAAATTAATCCTGAAGTATCCTTATCTAGTCTATGCACTATTCCGCCACGGAAAAGATTAATATTAAAGTCTTTTTGTAAAATATCAGCTAGGGTTTTTTCCTTAACACTTTCAGCAGGACCAACCACTAGATGGGGAGGTTTATCAATGACTAAAATAGATCCATCTTCATAGATTATCCGGTCAGTTAGCTGGCAAAGAGAAGATTTCATAAAACTATTATAGTCTTTAAGGAGACATCTCATCACTTTGTTCTTCGAAGAACGTTACTGGCTTTTTTGTAAATAGCTTTTTATTTCTGTTAAAACTTGATCAGGGTTTAAGGCAGATTTAATTAAATACCCTTCTGCTCCTAAATCAAAACACTCTTTGATGATCGTATCCTGTCCTAAATTCGTTAAAATAACAATAATCACATTTGATGACTTAGCAGGCTTTGATTTAAGATCTCTTAAAATCTGTACACCATCTTTTTTAGGAAGCATAATATCCAAAAGAACCAGATCATACTCATTGCTTTGTATTTTTGATAAACCAACCTCTCCATCTGCTGCAACATCTATAAAATAGCCCTCTGCTTGTAAAAGTTCTTGATAAAACTCCCTTAAAAACTGATCATCTTCAATAATGAGTATTTTTTTCATCAAATAATCATCCCTTCTTCAAAGTAGAAAATCTTTTTTTGCTCGTTATCCATATAATTTCTTTATACCACAAACTACAAACCACCTCTACTAGCTAAATTGCCACAGGTTCCAGTCTCTTGGTTTCACCTTTTGGTTTTACCTGATATCTATCTATATCTTTCAAAGCAGCAGGTGTTGCAATAGGCAAAGCCACAATGAATGTTGCTCCTTTATTCAGCCCTTCAGACCGTGCCCAGATTTTACCGTGCATGAGTTCTGTTAAATTTTTGGATATATAAAGACCAAGACCTGTTCCGCCGGAGGCAGCAGATGCGATATAGGAACTATCAAGTCTTCCGAATTTGTGGAATAATTTACTTAAATCCTCTTTAGATATTCCTACCCCTGTATCAGAAACCAAAATTTCTACGGTTTTGCCGTCACTAAAAAAATCAAAGCTGATTTTTCCCCCGCTTGAAGTAAATTTAAGCGAATTTCCCACCAAATTAAGAAATATCTGTCTAAGTTTCTCCGGATCAGCAAGTATATTAGGAGCTTTTTTATCAGATATAATAAATTGTATGTTTTTCTCTTCTGATTTCGAATAATAGACCTCATCAACAATATCCCTGATCAAAGAGAGAACATCAACCGGTTCCGGCTTTATCGAGATTGAGCCGGATTCTATTCTGGAAACATTAAGCATATCGTTAACCAGATTAATCAGCCGTTCTGTTGATATTAAAATTCTGGCCAGATACTTTTTCATATTCGGAGATATTGGCACATCAGACCGGTGCAGCGCCATCCAGGCATAAGAACGGATTGCAGTCATTGGTGTCCTAAGTTCATGTGAAGCAACTGACACAAAATCATTTTTGAGGGTATCTAGTTGCTTAAGTCTTTCATTAGCATCTCTTAACTTTTCAGAGGTATTTTTTAAAAAAGTGTATCGTTTGGAGTCTTGTAAAGCTAAACCAATCAGATTAACGAAACTGTCTAGCACCTCCATTTCGTAGCTGCTAAGTTCGTGTTGGTGTTTTTTTGTACTAACTAGAAAAACACCGACAGGATTACCTTCAGCAAAAATTGGATAAGCAAATGTGGTTTTGGTTCCCATAATCTCCTGTACTCTTTGTGTTTCTTCTTTTGGCAAAACAGGTCCAAGCACATCGTATACATCTTTTGTGACAAAGGATTTTTGCTCTCTAATTGCCCTTGCCATGATATTGTTTTGATCAGTTATTGATATCTCAATTTTATCAAAAGAAACACTTAGAGTATTTATAAATTGAATAGCCTCTGCTGCCTGTTTAGTTTGAGAGGCTGCTACTCTTTTTAGGATGCCTGTTTGCTCATCTAATATTGCAAGCACACCCGTAGCAAATCTAAGTTCGCTTGGTATGATATTTGCGATTCTTTGAATCGTTGACTCATAATCTAGATTTTCTAAAATAAGTTTATAGATTCTATGAAAGGATAAAAGAGATTTATAGCGATTTTCCAGCTCTTTTTGAAACTTTCTCCGTTGCCAAAAAGACACTAATATAAGTAACAATAAAGCGCTGGATAGCACTCCAATAATCAGATTAGGTAAAACTGAACTATTCATTCACTTTCTAGTATATAACTATTATCAATCAGTTGAAAATAAGTGGAGCTAAAAGGTAGAAATTTGCGTCAACTTGAATTGCTATTCTCCTCTAGGCAGAACTACGTGATAATTTTCTGGTACGACAAGGCTAGGAAATCTTTGTCTTTGAAGAACTCCTTCAAGTTCTTCCACACCAACGCTTCCCAATCTGTAAAGGCTTGGATGCTCACTTGTTAAAACTAAAATTGTAGTCGATACTTGCAATTCTGCCGGTAAATGATCAAAGCTATCTTTAACCAAAACATCCACTTGCTGATCAAACACCTGGCTTAATAAATCAAATCGATGAATAGTTGGTTCCCCTTTTTCATTGGCAGACGTACCAACCAATCCTTTTACGCCAAAACCGTGCAAATATCCCATTATTGTTATTAGATGAGGAGAATTTGCCCAAATATTAATGAAGGTGGATTCGTCTCCTTCTCCTGTGACTAAATGAGCGGGTACTCTTTTAGACGCAGGCAAAATGATCCCCAAAGCATGAGTATCCTCCCAAAGACCTCTAATTTGTTGTTCTGTATATGGTATCCTTGAAAAATCTACATAATCACTAATTTCTTCCGGCTCAATAACAGTGATCAATTTTTGATCTGGCGGTCTTTCTTTTATCTTATGTATTGCTAAAGCAGCAATTGGATCATCCATTCTTGCAAAAATACCAAATATAGTACCAAAAGGGAGGGCTGCTATTCCTTTATTACCGATAATTTCCGCAGCAATCAACAGATCACCATCTCTTGAAACATCAAGCACTCTTGCGCCTGATCTTCTATCTGTTTCAATCATTCCACTTCTGTTATCTATTTCAAGCATTACAAATTAGTTTTTCAAAGCATCTAGCGCTGCTTTAGCGCACTTTACATCTTGATTAACATCTGCTGACCCACCTACTCCAATTCCGCCAGCCAATTTGTCTTTGATTTTTACAGACAAACCACCAGCTATTGTAGTTAACTCGCCCCCGAATAATGCATTCATTCCGTAATATGGCTTCCCTTCTGCTGCGTATGGCGCCATATCAGCAGTCGCCATACCAATCGTTCCGGCAGTATAGGCTTTAGCAAGCGCAAACTTGGGGCTAATTTTAATAGCACCATCCATTCTGGAAAATGCCAATAAATCCCCATATTCATCAACGATAGCTGTTGAAACAGCAATTCCTAATTCTTTTGCTTTTGCTTCTGATGCCTCCAGAGCCTTTTTGACTTTTGAATAATCCATACCCTCGCCCCTTCCACTTTATCCTAACCTATATTTTATCTCAGCGTCAAGTTAATCGTTTATTTTTTGAAGCTTTTTGGGAACAAACTACACATTAGATTATAACGCAAAATTAAACATGAAAAAAGTGAGGTTTCAAGTTTGACAACATCCTGCTTATCTCCCCATATTACACCTCCGAGGTGTGACGAAGTTACTCCCCGGAGATGGATTCAGCCCGGTGGAATTTTTGACAAACCTTCTTTAATCCCTTACCATAAACTTATATGGATAATCCTGATCCTTTGGATAACCTTAATCTTTCTTCTGCCCCGGAAGTATTGATTGCTAAATCCTCCCCTTTGAAAAAGATCCTAAAAATATCTTTAATCTCAGGAGGAATAATTGTCTTAATTTTAGCTCTAATTTTAACCTTAAATTACTTCAATATCTTATCCCCTTCCTCTCTTTTCCCTAAATATTTCTCTTTTCTACCCCATCAATCCCTTTCCCAAAAAGCTAAAAACCCAGCTGTTGCTTCCAAACCAGCAAAGCCTGTTTTAAGCTGTCCTGTGCCTGAAAACTTTTGTGCTCAGCCAAGAATGATTGAAAATAATGGAAATTATTATGCTTTAGGTTTTAATTTGCCCCAGGGAACTCCGCTTTTGGCAGCCTTCTCAGGCAAGGTGGAGAATGAACCCAAAATTTCCAATCATCCTTTACTCTACTTAAGAGATAACAAAGGCAATGAGGCAGTTTATTCTTTTTACGGCACCACCACAATCCCCCTGGGCAACACAGTTT
The DNA here is from genome assembly GCA_018816815.1 of Patescibacteria group bacterium. Classification (GTDB taxonomy): domain Bacteria; phylum Patescibacteriota; class Microgenomatia; order Daviesbacterales; family UBA10151; genus UBA10151. The sequence continues at coordinate 3,714 of JAHIVD010000064.1, read as the reverse complement.
CCGTTGGAACGGAGATTGCCAAGATCGGAGAAGGCCTCTTTCCTCCGGTGGCTCCTTTCATCGGTTTAAATGCCACTTTTTCTTTAAAAAAAGCCGGAGCCTTTCAGAAAGTTTCTCCTGAGGATTTTGGGAAATAATCAGCGCTATTCGCGACTATTCACAACTTCTTATCTACCAAAAATACCCCATCTTGTAAAGGTGTGGTATACTATAACAGCAAATTAAAATTCTATAGGACTAAACCTATGAATATAAAACCGGGTTTGGAACGTACGTTGCCAGACCAAAAAAAAGAAAAACAGCACTCCTTCCAAGAGATACCGTTATTGATTAACGTTACATCATCTATTCTTTCCAGTCAAGGGGGTAATTATGTCAAGAGTTGAACTTTACCCCACCCCACAACCAGAGCAGGATTACGAAGTATCAACACCTCAAAATGATCCTGACAGAGGATCGAAGAGATGGGTTCCCCGAGCGCTTCTTTTAGCTCTTGTTTTAGGTTTATCTTCTCTTCCCATAGCCTGTTCTAACAATAGCAACAGCTCAGAAGTTATCCCTACTCCGACTTCAATTTTAACATCCACAACAGTCATTCCCGAATCCCCTGTCATCCCTACACTCACCGCCCTCCCAACCTTCCAACTACCCCAAGGCTCATCTACGCTTACTACTGAGGGAATTTTTTCTCGTTCTACGAAAGAAGATTCCGGGGAATAATTAAGTATGAAAATAGAACATTATCAAGCAACCATTCCACATCTAAATCTAAATAGCCTAAGAAGCCGTCCAAATAGAGAAAGACATCCAGGGGGAAGGGGAAGCTTTGGTCGTCCTTTTTATCCTCAAGAACCCCGGGCAACTGAAGCCCAAATTGTTGCAGCCGCAAGGGCGGCCGTTATTGAAGCTAGTCATACTCTCAATGATCTTCCTCCTGAAAACCCTTCAAATGGATCTTTACTAACAAGATTAATGGAAAGTCCTTATGCGAGAGCTTTATCTTTATTGATTATGGGTGGAGCTGCTTCATCTCTTTTGGCCGCCTGTTCTTCAACGCCTCCGGCAATCATCCAAGAATCCCCCACCCCTTCTCCCACTCTGGTTCCTACCGCTCAAGTCTGTGCTCCTGATGTGTTTGCCACACAACATGGTTATCCCACACCAGTGGGGCTAGGCGGGAATGAAGAAAATAATCCTGACCAAGCTTTCAGACAGATGCTGAAAATAAGAGAAAAACTGGATACTTGCCAAATTTTAACTCCGGACGAAGAAACCGCGGTTATAGAATTTAACCAAGAACATCCCTCTCTCCCTGATGTTGTCTCCAAAGAAACAGCACAGTTTGCTACCCCTTCTCCAGCAGAAATTCAAAGAATGCAGGAAGAAGCTGCAGCCAGAGGAGAATTTAAACTTTTCTCACCTGCAGAAATATTGCAAATTGGTGGGGGAATAACTCAAAGTCGTATTTACCCTAATAACCAACGTAATCTTTTCATAAGCTTTCCTTCAGGAATAACAGTGACTCTTCCCGCTTTAGTAAGCGGAGAGGTATTGGAAGCCGCCAGAGTGAATTCCTTTACTAATAGTGTACAAATTAAATCAGGTGGTCAGATCTGGGGGTTTGGTACCCCTCGTACAAGCAAGCTTTTAGTTAAAAAAGGACAGTTGGTAGCACCCGGGATTCCTCTTCTGGAAGTCCGGTATAACCCAACTGATCCGATACAACAAGGTTTTGAAACACAGGGGTTTGGCCAAGCAAAAGCCACGGTAATTAGCATTGGACGTCAGGACATAGCAACAAAGAAATTTCAACAAGTAACGCTTGGTGCTCTTTTCATGACACCAGATAATGCACTTGTAACTGTATCTTCTACTCCGGGGAAGTAAAGATTTTTGACAAATAACTACCCTTTCCTTTAAGCTGGAGGTATGCGATTAGTTTTAAGAATAGCTTCTGGTATTTTTTTTATAATTTTCTGCTTTTTAATAACTAATTTCTTTCCCTCTCAAGTTCTGGCTGATTACACAGTTTATACTGATACAGACCAGGTTTTTAGTGTTTTTGAACTGCCCCAAGCTCCTCCTTATGAATACTATTACATAGATAATAGCACCGGCACCGCGGGTTGTCCTTATAGCGAAGTGGTTAACAGCGATCTTGGCCCTTGCCAAAGCTACATAGGCACATATTCAAATACTTGCTGTACTTCAGGCGGAGGATGCACTGCCGGGAATAGTTTCCATATTAACATGTGGGATTGGAATTATGCCACAGCATGTAAAGCAACACAAGGGTTTGAGCCAGGTTCATGTAGTTTTTCCTACCAATATGTAACTGTGACCTGTGGGGCAACTGATACTTGCCAAACCAGCCCGTATCTTTATCCCGGACAATGCAGCAGTTCCGGATGCACAGTCAGCCCTACGGTGTATAAAACATGCTGTAATGCTGATGGAACACTGGATGGAAATTGTACCGGTGGAAATTTTTCCGGTTCCTGCCCTGCCGGCACAAACACTGTAATCTGCGGAGTTTCTCAAGCTACCTGTGATGCCGTGCCAGGCTATTCTTGCACTACCCAACCTTGCGGGGAAAGAGCTTGTGGTCCCATTGCTTCCCCTTCCCCTTCCCCCTCTCCTTCTCCTTCCCCAGGCCTGGCAAGTTTAACAGCCACCTGTCCCGGGGGAATACCAACGCTTTCAGCCAATTGGAATTTGGGATCAGGGAGTAATTGTAATATCTACATTTATGCTGGGAATATTTCTTACACAATCAGCAGTAACTGTACCGGTTCCTGGACAGACACATATTTCTCTTTAGGACCACCTGTTGTCAATGGTGGAGTTTATCATCTGTATGCCAGCAATGGTAGTGGCACCACTTTTGATGGAGGTGAGGCCACTGTGAGTTGTACTTCTTCCCCCTCTGATCCTTCTTCTGGCTGGGGAGGATGCGGGACTTGTTCTTCAGCAGGCTGTGGCTCTGGCAAAAGTTCCTGCTGGGATGGTTTAAGTTATTCCTGCCAATCCTCTTCTGAGTGTGCCATGAACTATGGCTCAGAGATATGCTGGTGGGATCCCACCCATTGTACAGGTGGTGGAGGAGGGGGAAGTGGGACTGATAGTATACCTTGCACTAGATATGATCAAAAAAGTTATATATTTTTTCTAGTTAATGGCCGGGAAGTAGACCCCTTAACTATTACTGAAGGAACAAACTTTGTCCCAGTGATAGTGTCCAGTAGCGGATACATGTCTGTGGCAATAGATGTCACCACCCCGGCTAACCCGGCCGGTGTAGCAGCTGTCTATAATGCCCAAACGATCAATGATTTTAACCTCCCAGATGATAACAAGACTCCAAATCCAAAATACCAAAGCTGGCCCACCTACCAACAATGCAAACAAGACCAATATTGGTGTACAGCTGGTTGGTATTTCCCTGTGAACCAAGCAGTATCAGGATACACTCCTTATCTTTTTGAATTTAGCCACAATAACCGTAGCGAGTATTGTATTTCCAAAACACTTTTTGTCAGCCCTCCTGTTATATCCCCATGGATACAGACTACTGGAGATGTGCATTCAAATGAAAGAATAAATGCGCAGGGCGGGCCTGAGGATACCATCACCGGTATTGTCTGTCCCGGCCAAACCTCAATCCCCAGGGTAACGGAAGGATTAATCAGTGCTTATGACCTGCTTGAGAACTTT
>JAHIVD010000063.1 GCA_018816815.1 Patescibacteria group bacterium | reverse complement strand
CACTGCAGGAGAAAGATCAGGAAATTGTTGATCTTAAGGCAATGCAGGCTGAGCATAATAAAATAACTTTATCGAAAAATACTCTATCTTGTAAAGATGCTTCACCTTCTCAATCACAACCTCAAGTACAACCTAAAACTAGCGGTAATGTGACAATAGTTGGTGTCTTGATTGATATTCTCAGATTTATCTTTTGGCCTAAGAAAAAAACTGCTAATCGAATAAGTCGTTTAAATAGGTTTACCAGCTAGGCCGTAAATCCATAGGTCTCCTGTAAAACCGATTATCTGCAGTGGCCAGGTTAAAATAACACTAAAAAATCCTGGCGATAAGAAAGATAGAAGCGGCCAGCGGTAATATATAGCAAAAGCAATAGTGAAAACAAAACCGATCATAAAATAAGCTATACTTAAAGTTGAGATAAATTTTTCTTTGTCCATTTTTAAATCCTAAAATACTATAATCTTAAATATTATTCTATGTTTTTTCTTTAGAACAAACAACTGTAGCTGCTGCTACTTTTTCCCCTTTTCTGACCCTCATCAAGATTACTCCTTGGGTTTGGCGCTGCAGAGTCGGCACCTCTGCCAGCTTCATTTTTATAAGCTGTCCTTTTGAGGAGGTTAATACCAAAGTATCCATTTTTTTATCAATAGCTTCGGCTGTAACAATTGATCCGGTTTTGGCAGTTACTTGCGCAGCTTTAACTCCTTGTCCTCCCCTGCTCTGTCTGTTCCAAGCGGAAATTAGAGTTTTCTTACCTAAACCGTTTTCCATAATTACTAAAAGTTCATCATTATTTTCGTTTTGGACTAGATTTAAGGAGACTACTTCGTCATTATCGATCAATCTAATTCCTCTTACTCCGGAGGTGGCCCGGTGTGTTGGTTTTACTTGGGTTTCGGAAAAACGGATTGACTTACCTTTTTTTGAAACAATAATAGCATCATCCTTGCCTGAGGTTGGGATTACCCATCCTAGTTCATCAGTTGAATCTAATCTGATTGCTACCAAACCATTTTTGCGGATATTTGCATACTCTTCCAAAGAGGTTTTTTTAACTGTTCCACCTTTAGTACACATAAAGAAATATTTGGCGCTTTCACCTTTTTGCCTGGTAGTTAAAACAGCTGTAACTTTTTCTCCTTGTTCAATATTAATTAAATTAACAATAGCCTGACCCTTAGCTGCGCGTTGTGTTTCCGGAATTTCCCAAACCTTGATTTGGAAAACTCTTCCTTTATCAGTAAAGAATAAAATGCTGTCATGTGTTTGGGTATAGAAAATATGGGAAACTGCATCTGTTTCTTTGGTAGAAATTCCCATAACTCCCCTGCCACCCCGCTGTTGTGTCCTAAAAGACATCGGAGCTTGGCGTTTGATATAACCACCTTTAGTGATAGTAATAATAGTCGTTTTATTTGGTACCAAATCTTCTTCGGAAAATTCTCCGACTTTTTGTTTATAAACACGGGTTCGTCTGCCGTTTCCGTATTTTGTTTTTATTCTTACGAGTTCGTCCTTGATGACTTTTAAAACTTTTTCCGGATGACTCAGTAAATCCGTTAAATAGGCAATTGTTTCCTGGATCATTTTTAGTTCATCCTCAATTTTTTGACGTTCCAGCGCAGCTAATCTCCGAAGCTGCATATCTAAAATAGCCAAAGCCTGGAGCTCTGTTAACTTAAATTGGGTTATTAAATTCTGTTTTGCAGAATTTGCATCAGCACTTTTTTTAATAGTTTTTATAACTGCATCAATATTATCAACAGCAATTTTTAAGCCTTCTAGAATATGTTCCCTTGCTCTAGCTTCAGCAAGTTCGAATTCAGAGCGTTTTCTAATAACCACTTGTCTGTGGTTGATGAATTCTTCCAAAATCCTCTTTAATGTCAGAAGATGTGGAACTCCGTTTGAAAGAGCAACCAGGTTGGCATTAAAAACCGACTGCATGGCAGTATTTTTATAAAGACGGTTTAAGATTGATTGAGGTTTGGCGTCTCTTTTTAAATCAAATACAATTCTAACCATTTGTTTACGGTCTGATTCATCCCGCAAATCTGCAATGCCTTCTATTTTCTTATCTTTTACCAAATCAGCAATCCTGGCAATTAAGGTAGCTTTATTAACCTGGTATGGTAACTCCGAGACTATAATTTGCATTTTTCCTGCTGTATTTTCGTCAATTTCAGCTTTGGCTCTCATTACGATCCGGCCCTTACCAGTAGCATAAGCTGCTAATATTTCACTTTGATCATAAATAGAAGCCCCTGTTGGAAAATCAGGACCCTTAATAAATTGTATAAGATCTTCAACTGTGGCAGTGGACTGGAAAACATCCTCTGTTTCTGTTTTTAGTTTTTCCTCTTCTGCTTTTGCGTCAGCTAATTCTGACTTGGCAACAGTTGGCAGTTTGTCAGCAGCAGATTTCTTTAGTGGATGTTCTATCACATAAACTAATGCATCGCAAATCTCCTCTAAATTATGAGGCGGGATTTGAGTAGCCATACCAACAGCAATACCGGAGGCACCATTTAGTAGTATATTTGGTATGACTGAAGGTAAAAGTATTGGTTCCCGGGCAGTACCGGAGTAGTTGTCTATAAACGTAACAGTGTTTTTATTAATGTCCTGGAGTAATTCTTCTGAAATAGCTGAAAGTCTGGCTTCAGTATTATGGTTGATAAAGCCATTTCCTATGAATGAATGACATTTGCTCTCAACCTTAAGAGAATAAACTTTTTGTATTCCTCCATCTTCTATTTTAATTATGGAATCAAAAAGATAATTATTTGATAATAAATGTTCAAACAGTCTTTGAGTATCAAGTTTCAGGGTGGGAATTATTGTTGGTACTATTTGTGAATAATTAGAAGCTAAGTTAGAATAGCGATCAAAATTATGTTTTGTAGAAAACTTACGTTTATTGTAAGACAAGTTAGTGTCTAACTGATTAAGCACGTATTCTCTCAAAAAAGGGACAAAGTCAAAAAGTGAAGAGTCTTTATGAAGATAAGATAAAACACTTTGCAATTTTTCTTTTTTACGCTTGGATAAAAATCCAATTTCTTTTTGGAATAACTTGTAGTTTTTAAGACTCCGGATATATAATTTATGTGTTCCTCTGCAAAAATCAAAGCGTTTTGTTGAAGCAATTCCAAATCTCAGCAGCAGAATTTGTAGTTGACTGATTAATTTTTCACTTACTGAGATAGCAGAAAGCTCAATCATTTTCTTACTGCTGCTGATGCTTCCATCTCCTTCGAAATACGCCTGCAAAAAACTTGCCACGGCTTGTTTAGGCGATTGCAATATAATATGAGGAATAGTTTTTCCTGCAGCTAAAACATTGTTAAGGCCTAGATTCCTTAAAAACTCTATTATATATAAATAGTGAACCTCTAATCTAAAATAGGGCTTTTTTCCGTAAGAACTTGGCTGTTTTTTAAATTTGTGAATACGGCAGTTAGGGAAAACTCTTTTCCAGGCTTTTTTGAATTTATTAATCCACACCTCGTCACTGTTGCAGAATTCAATTTTGTTTCTTCCTATATAACCCTCGGCAAGCAGACTACCCAGGATAAAGGCCAAATCTTTAGTAAGGGTTTTTGGGAGTATCATAACTTTTTTGCGTCCTGGATCAGCAGGTCTCAGCGTTTCCAGTGAAACTGCTTTTTTGGGCCACAAAAGATCAGAAGTGCGGTCAATTACTGCTGTGTCCCCTGTTTTGATTTGACTAAGTAACTTCCATTTATACTCTGGTTTACCAGTAAGGGGATTTTTTGCCCATATCAAAAGAGGATGGTTGTGAGAACCCTGAATAGTGAAGCCTTGGTTGGTTGTTACTTTGATAGTAGGATGTTTACCGCTATCAAACCATTTTGAGGTGGTGTTTATAGTGCGATCTTTAGAAAGTATAGATATTTTTAAATCCTCTGTTTGATTTAAAGAGATATTCTTAATAGGTTGGAGTCCTTTTTCAGTTATTACTAAGGTTTCTCCTGTAATACAGTATCTCATTGCAGCCGGCGAATCACCGTCAATTGAACCGAAGTTTCCCTGGCCGTCAACTAACATATATCTCATGGAAAAGTTTTGGGCCATTCTGACCATGGCTTCATAAACAGGGCTATCGCCGTGCGGGTGGAAGTTTTTCAATACTTCACCGACCACAGCTGCTGATTTTTGGAATCTGTTTGTATGATGTATGCCTTGTTGGAACATGGCATAAATGATCCTTCTCTGTACTGGTTTAAGCCCGTCACGGACGTCAGGCAGGGCCCTTGAAACAATAACAGACATGGCATAGTCCAAATAGGATTTTTGCATTTCTTCAATAATCGGAGCCGGTTGTACTTTGCCTATATTACTCATTGGTTTGGGACACAAAAAAAGGGTTTAGACCCTAGGAAAATTATACCTTTTTTGATCCTTCTTAAGCAAGGGGTAAAGGATGTTTTTTAGGCCAGTTTTTCCAACATTGTTTATAAAGGGGAAATTCAGATTCTTTGACCCAATGCAGATTATTTTGATCTTTAATATGATCTATAAACAGCTTTCCGTTTAAATGGTCAACTTCATGCTGAAAAATCCTAGCTGTATAACCTGTATGTTTTTCTTCAACAATACTCCATATCGGTTGCGTGTTGCCGGAGGTTGTGTTTGCATCGTGAGAAGGAAGCGATTTAACGCTTGGGTTTTTTAAGACAATAGCTTTTATCTTTACAGCAATGGGACGGGAGACTATTCCACAAATTCGTCCGGTTGAATAACAACCCTCGTACCACTCCCCTTCTTTTTTAGATTGCCAAACAATTTCCGGATTAATATATACCTTTAATCCTTTTAAAGGTATATCCTTTTTCGGTAAAGAAATTCTTAGATTTCTAACTTTTCCTGCTTTATTTTTACTTTGATTTTTTTTGACACTTAGTCGGCGAGGTAGACTTTTTCCATCAGCTTCTATATCTACCAAAATTATTCTTTTTAAAATTCCAATTTGCGGCGCAGCCAAGCCGACCATGATAGGTTTGTCTTGGCTCTTTTGCTCCTTGCGGGCAATCCCTAACATGGTTTCAATTATTTGTATGGTACCTAGTGAGTTGATCTGATCTTGGGGAATCTTTTTAGCAATTTTTCTTAAACCGGGATCATCTGGTTTTAGGAATTTTAATGCACTAACACTAAGCTGATTTAATGCGTTAGTATCAAACTTATTTATCCTCATATGCTGATTTAACCATTTTATCTAATAATTTTGGGAAAGTTAGTCCAACTGCTGCAGCTGCTTTAGGAAAAAGGGAAGAAGCTGTTAGTCCCGGAATTGTGTTTACTTCTAGGACATAAGGCTGGTCTTCTGAAATTATAAAGTCTATTCTTGAGTAGTGGCCGAGTTTCAAAGTTTTGTGGATTCTAAGAGCTATTTCCTGAACTATTTTTTTAAGTTTAGCAGTTAAGGATGGAGCATTAGGGATTTCATCGGTTTTTCCCCAGTATTTGTTTTTGTAATCAAACCAGCCTTCCTTTGGCGGGATTATTTCTATAACAGGTAGAGCTTTGTCTTTCAGTATGGCTACAGTTACTTCAATTCCTGGTAAGTATTTTTCTACGAATAGCGGTAAGCCAGATTTTAAAAGCACCCTGCATAGATTGTTTTTAAGATTTTCTGCTGATTTTAATATAACAACTTCTTTTGAAGATCCCCCATTGGAACTTTTTAACACACAGGGAAACCCAAATTCAACAATATCGTCTTTGCTTTTTATTTTTTTCCAAGGCGAGGTTAAAATATGTTCTTTGTCACAAAATTCCTTAAAAGAAATCTTATACCAGCCTTGCTGAAATCCTTTTGGGTCACCTCCTATAAATGGTATACCGAAAGTTGACAGTTTTTTTTGCAGATTTCCTCCTTCACCTTCTTCTCCGTGAAGGACCGGAAAAACTACATCAAAATCTTCAACCAAATTTTTGGAAATACTCCCCTTTTTTAAGTCAAACAATTTAACCCGGTGACTATTTTCTTTAAGTCCTTTTTTAACGCATTTTGCTGACATTAAAGAAATCCGCCTTTCAGATGTTGTACCGCCAGTGATGATTAATATTCTCATATAAAAATTTCCTTAACCGCTTGATTAAATTTTCTTCCCCTGTCAAATTCATTCTGGAATAAATTAAAAGAAGTTGCTGAGGGAGCAAAAAGAACTATATCTTTGGGTCCTGCGATTCCTTTTACATCAGCAAGAAGTTTTTTAAGATCATTGTAAGTTCCTGCAATCAGATTTCTATTTTTACCATCAATATTGATGTGTTTTTTAATTTCATCTGAAGAATCACCTTCTAAGAAGAAAACTTTTTTAACTGTTTTTGAAATTAGCACAGCATAATCTTTATAATCCATTTTTTTATTCATCCCTCCGCAAATTAATATGCATCCGGGAAAAGTTTGTATGGCTTTTGTACCTGCCACAGGGCTGGTGGCAGTAGTATCATTGTAAATTTTAACTCCATGCCAGTTTTTCACAAGCTCCATTCTAAAAGGTACGCCTTTGAATTTGGATAATATATTTAGCGCATTTTTGTTATTTACACCGAAAGTTTTTGCTACAGCTAAAGTTACAGCAATATTTTCCAGATTATGTTCTCCTAAAAGTTTGGGATGGAAAGATGTCGGTAAATCCTCTTTAGAGCAGTAAATGATTTTGGATTTTAGTCCGTTTAAGAAATCAGGTTGAGTAGTTTCTGGATCGTTTTTCTTTAAAAAAAGGCAGTCGCCTTCATTTTGATATTTTCCTATAATTTTTTTAGACTTGATATAATCCGCTATTGTTTCGTAGTAGTTAAGATGATCAGGGGTGATATTAGTTATAACCGCCCATTTAGGAGAAACCTTGTGTGTTTCATATGCTTCTAGTTGGAATGAAGAAATCTCCAGGACAACAAAGGTATCAGGTTTAACAAAAGGAATTGTATCAAGAACACTTTTACCTATATTCCCTGCTAAAACTACCTTTTTGCCGGCGGCTTTTAAAACTTCATAAATCAGCGAAGAAGTGGTGGATTTTCCTTTTGTTCCGGTGATGCCGATTATTTGGGAAGGTTTTACGTATTGTAAAAAAATGCCCATGTCTGTTTCAATTTGTTTGCCTTGTTTTTTAGCATATTCCATGTAGGGATTGCCTGGTTTTATAGCAGGGTTTTTTATGATTAAATCAGCCCAATCCACATCTTCGTATTTATGCTTTCCTAATAAGTAGGAGATGTTTTTGTATTTTTGCAACTGATTAAGTGAAGGTTTTAAAATTTCTTCAGTCTTTAAATCTGTTACTTTAACTTTTGCTCTTTGTTTTGCAAAAAATGCGGCAGAACCTACCCCGCCCTGGTTTAATCCTAAACCGAAGATAAGCACCTTATTGGTTTTTCTAATTCCCATCAGTTTATCTATGAAAAAATCAATACCGTCTGACTTTAGTTTAATATATCCCCCGTTTCCAATAGCACCTGTTAAATAAGTATCATCTGATAAATGATTAAGCAAAGCCCGCATTATTCCTCCGTGTGACACAATCAAAACTGTTTTTTCAAGATAAGAAACTGAAACTTCTCTTAGGAAAGTAATGAATCTTGAAACTATTTCTTCATCTGTTTCATATCCCTGACAAGGCTTGTATTTAACTCTTTCCTTTTTGTTTAAGCGCTCCCAGTTATCATAAAATTTTTTCATCATCTGTTCTGATTTGCCGTCATATTTGCCGTAGCGGCGCTCCCGTAAAAGGCGGGTTGTCTCTACAGCCATTTTTCTTTCCAACGTAATAATTTCTGCAGTTTTCCTGGCTCTTATTAAATCTGAAGAAAATACAGCATCAAATTTTATTTTCTTCAAATTATTCTTTAAAGCTTTTGCTTGTTTTATACCTTCGGAATTTAAGGGAATATCTTTGTGTCCTTGGGTTATTCCCTTAGCATTCCAATCTGTCTGACCGTGGCGGACTATATAAACAGTGCAGTTTTTTTGTATCTTTTTGATCATAGATGGTATTATACTTTTCTAATGAAAACTAGTCCAATCGGAATTTTTGATTCAGGTATCGGCGGATTAACTGTGGCAAGGCAGATAGTGAAACTATTGCCCAGTGAGAGCATTATTTATTTAGGTGATACTGCAAGAGTTCCATATGGGCCGCGGAGTAAAGCAGTGATTACAAAATTTGCCAAAGAGTTGACTAATTTTTTAATAAAGTGCAATGTTAAATGTTTGGTGGTAGCTTGTAATACTATTTCAGCCACTTGTCTTGATGAGATAAGGAAAGTTTCCCCTGTTCCTGTTTTTGGAGTAGTTGAACCAACCATAGAGCTAGCAATTAAAACTACTAAGACAAATAAGATCGGAATTATAGGTACAGAAGGAACTATAAAAAGCGGCACATATGTGAGAAAAATTCATGAGATAAACCCCAAAATAGAAGTTGACAGTGCTGCCTGCCCGCTTTTTGTGCCGATAGCTGAGGAAGGTTTGGGTGCTCATAAAGCTACAGAATTAATAGCAAAAGATTATCTAAGGGATTTAAAAAAAAGCCAGATTGATACACTTATTTTAGCTTGTACACATTATCCCCTGCTCAGTCAAGTTATTCAGGAAACAATGGGAGCGAAAGTTACCCTGATAGACTCTGCAAAACCAACAGCTGAAAAATTGAAAGAAAGTTTAGAAGAGCGCAAATTGCTTTCAGATAAAAAAGCAAAATACGAATTTTATGTAACAGATGCGCCTGATAGGGTTTTTAAAGTAGCCAGTAGGTTTTTTGGCAAGATTTTAAACGACAATCTAAAACAAGTTACCCTACCAACTTCTTAGCAAGTTCATCAGTATCCCCTGCGCTCATAAAAAAGACGATATCCCCTTTTTTGATTTCCGGTTTAATTTTTTCTAAAACTTGATCCTTGTTTCCTACGTACTTAACTGGTGGGATTGTTTTTTCGCCACTACGCAATTTAGATTCTACTTCCTTTTGAATAGCCTCTATCAATTGCTGACTAGTGACTAAACCCGTATCAACTTCTCTGGAAGGATAAATATCCATTATAAAAACTTTATCAACAGGTAAATTTTGGAAAACTCTTACAAAATCGGAAAAGAGTGCTTTTGTCCGGGCAAACATATGTGGTTGGTAAATTAGCAGTATTGTCTGATTTGGAAATTTTTCCCTTGCTGCTTCCATGGTTTTAGCGATTTCTGTGGGATGATGACCAAAATCAGAATAAACTTTGGCGCCTCTGCAGTCTCCAATATATTCAAACCTCTTCCCTACTCCCTGATAATTTTGCAGACTTTTTTGTATGGTTTCTGGTTTAATTCCTAGAATAAGTCCAACTTGCAGAGCAGCTTGAGCGTTTAATTTATTAAATGTCCCGGGAATTTTAAGCGAAAAATTTAATTTATGTTTAGAATAATCTAAATATTTTACTTTAACTTTATGATCATGTTTAACTTTATGATGTTTGCAGATATCTGTTTTCATAATAACTTTCAAAATATCAGCTACATTTGAATCAGACAGGTTTGCCAGAATTACTCTTTTTGTCTGCAGTAAAAATTTCTTGAAACTATCTTTAACTGCCTCAAGGTTTTCAAAATATTCCGGATGATCCATCTCAATATTGGTTATAACATTGATATCAGGTTTAAGATGTAAAAAATTATCATTAAACTCATCTGCCTCAACAACAAAGTATTTTCCATTCCCGATTTTGTAATTCGTCCCCCCCCAAGGTGTTATTGCTCCAAGTTCAACAGTCGGATCAAGCTTTGCGTCTTCCAGAATCTTTGCAATCATGGCAGTAGTAGTGGTTTTGCCATGAGTACCGCAAACAGTAATCACGAATTTATCTTTAACTAAATACTTTCCTAAAAATTGCTGCCAAATCATGATTTCGATTCCTTGTTTCTTTGCTTCTAGCAATTCGCTATTATTAGGATCCAGAGAAAAAATAGCCGGAGTTACTGCCAGAATATCTACCTTTTTTGAATCAGAATCAGTATTCCTGTTTGATGATTGGGAGACTAAATGCTGAGGGTTGTGTCCTGTAAAAAGTTGTGAATCTTTAAACGTCCGGGTAAATTCATTATGTGGTTTAAGATCGCAGCCGGTTACTGTAAAACCTTGTGCCTGGGCTATAGCAGCAGCTGCTGATGTTCCGCTCCCCCCTATTCCCAAAAAATGTATATGCTTCATTAAAACATGCTTAATTATACTTATTATATATCAAGTTATATATCAAGTGTAGCTAGCTTGGCATGTGTTTGGATGAAGCGTTTGCGTGGAGGGACTTCATTGCCCATAAGCATGGTAAATACTTCATCAGCTGCAGAAATATCTTCAACAGTTACTTGTTTTAAAACCCTGTTTTCCGGATTCATGGTAGTTTCCCAAAGCTGGTCCGGGTTCATTTCTCCCAAACCTTTATATCTTTGAAGAATATAGCCATCAGCCTTTTGACCTGTTTTAGTTGCTAACTGTTTAATAATTTGATCTTTTTCTGTATCAGAATATGCGTAATGAATTTGTTTGCCCTTTTGAATTTTGAAAAGCGGAGGTTGGGCAATATATACATAGCCTTTATAGATGATTTCAGGCAGATATCTAAAGAAAAATGTCAGAAGCAAAGTTCTGATGTGTTCTCCGTCAACGTCTGCATCTGTCATGATAATAATCCGGTGATATCTGGTTTTGCTGTAATCAACCGTGTCTCCAATTCCTGTTCCCAAAGCAATTACCAAAGCTTTAATTTCTTCAAACTCCAAAACTTTATCCAGTCTGGCTCTTTCTGTGTTAAGGATTTTACCCCTTAAGGGTAAAATAGCTTGGAATTTTCTGTCTCTTCCTTGCTTGGCACTATTATGGACAAAGATACCAGCAGCAAGGGCAAAGTTATGAGTATTTTCTACCTCAAGATCATAAACAGCTATTTTTTTCTTAAGTTTTACAATTTGCTTAATTTTGTGATTAAAATTGTAAACAGCTTGTTCCAATCTTTTGTAATCCCCCTCAAAAAATCTATTAGCGACAGTTTCAAGTTTGATTAGACTTTTATCACAAGTTTGTTGACGGATTTGATTATAATGATCAATATGGATTTCTCCTTCTTTTTCTTGAATTTCTTTTAATATCTTTAATGTTTTTCGGAGAAATGTTCTATTGTATGATTCCTTGCGTCTAATTCTAAATTCTGGGGTCCATTGTTCTTTTGTTTTTTTGCTTCTCAATTTGAGTAAAGACTTGTTATTCCATTTTTCTTTAGCTAGTTTGGATAAGATTTCTTTTCTTTCTGGATGAGTTTTGAAAAAATTACTAACCCTCTCCGATTGTTTTTTGCGATTTTCTTTATTTGACCAAAATTTTACCTGTTCTTTATTTAGTCTTTCTTTAAGGGATTTTTGGTATTCTGGGTTAGAATGGTAATAGTTTAAATAAGCGTTAAGCATGTATTGTTTATATTTAGGATTTTTCCATTGAACTTTAGCGTTTTTTCTAAACAACTCACGTTTTTGCAGTGACTTAATTCTTGCTTTTTCTCTATTTTCAGGGGTTCTTCTGGTCTCTATTGCTCTTTTTTGGACACCATTTCGTTTCAAGGTTTTTTCGATATTAGTATGATGAAGCATTGGATGTTCTTCTTTGGGAAGACGTACTATATTGGTAGGGTTATTATTCCTTTTATTAAAATCTTTATGGTGTCTGTAGATTCCATTGGCAGCCCTGTATATATTTTGTTGTAAATTATAAATATCTGATAATACATGAGTATAGATCCATTTTTTAGATTTGGGGTCAAATACAAGCTCGTATCCTTTTAGGGGTGTTTTATTTTTCCGATCAGTAATTTTTTTATATAGAGGAGCTAGGTTGTGCTTAGGAGTTAGTTTCCTAGCTTCAATATAAGTTCCGTCTACTAATCTAAATAGGTGATCGGGTGTACATGTTAAAACTTTCCCTGTATCCAAAACAATCTTTATAACTCTAGCGTCCTTTTTTGTTAATCTAGGATTTAGAATAGGTTTGATACCAATATGTCCGTTATCCAACATTGTGTAACAGAAGTTTTTTTTGCCTTGTTTATCTTCCTTGATCAGCTGTGTAAACGACAAATCTCTACCATCTGCAAGTGCAATTTTTGTTTCACCAGCCCAGCATCCTCCAGCGGAATCCCCCTCCACTATATATAATTCTGATTGTGATGCATCTCTGTTTTGACAATCAGCCAATTTTCCAGGTAAAGTCATTCCTTCCAAAGCGCCTTTTCTAATTACTGCATCCTTGGCAGCCCTGGCAGCAGCTCTGGCCCTGGCAGCAAGCAGGACTTTTTCCATGATTTTTCTAGCATCCTGAGGATTTTCTTCAAAAAACATATCCAGGCCATTTTTGACTACTTGACTTACAATCGGTTGCACTTCTGCGTTACCTAGTTTTTCTTTGGTTTGTGATTCAAATTGGATTATATTAGAATCCATTTTAATGGAAATAACAGCTGTTAAACCTTCTTTGACATCATCTCCGGTTAAGTTCTCATCCTTTTCTTTTAAAAACTCAATCCTACGGGCATAGTCATTGATGGCCCGGGTTAGGGCGGTACGGAAACCTGTTAAGTGAGAACCACCTTCTGTAGTGGGCACAACATTTGCAAAACTTTCCACATTTTCGCTAAAACTGTTGTTATATTGGATCGCAACTTCAACATCTACTTCTTTCTCAGTTTTGTGGATCAAAATCGGTTCAGCGTGAACTAAGGCTTTGTTTTTGTTTAGATGCTTAATTAAAGTTGCCAAACCAGATTGGAAATAAAAGTGGCGTTCCTGTCCGGTTCTTTCA
The DNA here is from genome assembly GCA_018816815.1 of Patescibacteria group bacterium. Lineage (GTDB taxonomy): Bacteria > Patescibacteriota > Microgenomatia > Daviesbacterales > UBA10151 > UBA10151. The sequence goes on along the minus strand of JAHIVD010000063.1, from coordinate 1,955 downwards.
TCATAAAGATGAAAAAAGATTCCAGCTACCAAATATGCTACTTGTTTAAGCTGTTTTTCTAATTTGTCAAAATCAGGAGTAATGGTGGAGAAGATTGTCTTGTCAGCTAAAAAAGTTATTTTAGTGCCGTTTTTTACTTGCCAAACAAAATTTGTTTTAAATGGCAGATTAGTATTTTTGCCAATCGGAGCAACTTTGTTTTTGGCTTTGCCTTGTGAATATTCCTGAAAGTGTTCTTTGTTGCTGCGCCTGACCTCTGCCCTTAAATAATCTGATAAGGCATTGACAGCAGAAACCCCGATACCGTGCAGTCCAGTAGATACTTTGTAACCGCTGTCACCGAATTTACCACCTGCGTGAAGAGTGGTCATGATAACCTCAAGCGCAGATACTCCGACTTTAGGATGAATTTCAACCGGGATTCCCCTACCGTCATCAGCAACCGTAACATAATTTTCTTCATGTAAAACAACCCAAATATTTTTTGCATAGCCTGCTAAGGCTTCATCAATAGAGTTATCAACAACCTCTTTAATAAGATGATGAAGACCTCTTAGGTCAGTTGAGCCAATATACATCCCCGGTCTTTTCCGGACCGGTTCCAGCCCTTCTAAAACCTGTATTTGTTCTGCGGAATATTTGTTGGAATCTTTAGCCATTCAAAAAGCCTCTTTGAGGCTAAGTTATAAGTTTAACACAAGTCTAGCTTTTAATAAAGACTACGACTAAAATAAAGACTAAAATCCGGATTAACGTTTTTTAAAAGCCCTATTTTATAATTTCCAACTAACGATTAAGCTATCAATTAAGCGCAGAGTGTTTACCTTAATTTGGCAGAAGTATTATCTTTCTTGTCCTATTCCCTGCTTGGCATTTTCAGCATTAAATATTCTAAAATAGCCCTGATATTGACGTTCTGTTTAGCCCATTTCTCAGCACGTAGTAATTCTTTCAGGAAATCTTTAAGTGTTTGGCGGGACTTTGAATCGAGAAGTTGTTTTTGGAAATAGTAAACTAAGTGAAGTAAAAATTCTTTTCTATCCTTGAGTTTTGCAATATACTCAAAACGCTCTTCAATAGAAGAGCTTATTAATTTTTCAAAATCTTTGGTGTATTTATCATGATGTTTTAAAGTGTCTTCATTTTGAGTTTCAAGATTTACGATTTTGCATCTTGATAGAATTGTTGGTAAAAGAGCGGCATCAGAACTGGTCCCCAAAGTTAAGATTGCTTCCTTTGGTAGTTCCTCAATGGTTTTGAGCAGGGCATTTTGTGCTTCGTGAGTCAAAATTGATGCATCTTCCAGAACAACCATTTTTCTTTTAGCAGAATATGGTTTTAAAGAGAAAAATTCTTTTATCTTTTTAGCTTCATTGATGCCTAATTTTGTATCTTTCTTAAGATATAAAAGATCAGGATGGTTTTTTTTAAGATTATGTTTTTTTAAGTCCTGTTTAATAAAATTTGTGAGTACGAAGTGGGACCGTGAAATTAAAAGCCTTGCAATCATGCAAAGATTTTAACATAATGAATATATGCCCAGTAATCTTGTCCAAAAACCTTTCGGCTCTACGCTGGAGGAAATTCTTTTTAAAGAAGGGTTGATAACCTCAGATCAGGTTTCTGCAGTAAAACTGGAAAGCATTAATTCCGGTGACCCGGTAGAAAAAATCTTAATCCAACGGAGTTTGGTGCCGAATGATAAAATAGCTCAGGCTAAAGCACAGATTTTAAATGTTCCATATATTTATCTGGCTGGCCGGGCAATTGCGGCAGATGTTTTAAATTTAGTACCTGAAATTGCAGCCCGCCGCTATCAAATAATTCCATTTGAAAAAAAGAAGGAAGAATTATGGGTAGCAATGGCAGATCCTTTAGATATTCAGATTACTCAATTTGTTGAAAAAAGGACCGGGCTTCGGGTGAAGCCGTTTTTGGCGCTTGCTGAAGACATT
>JAHIVD010000062.1 GCA_018816815.1 Patescibacteria group bacterium | reverse complement strand
TTCTTGAGAAGTATAAAAAGCATGCATTGTTCAGGCGATTCTATTAACATCTTATAGTTTTTGATATATTGTTTTAAATATACTATACTTTTTCCCATTATGTTTTGTAGTCCTGAAATTTCTAGGATTGAATATGGTCATGACTATCCTTATCTAGTTGAATGTATGAAAAATTGGAGAAAGCCTTCGTATAGACTGTGGTGGTTTATGCGGACCTACTTAGAAATTGTAAAACCTATGAATTTACCAAGAGGAAGCAGAATTTTAAGCGTTGGAATTGGAATGGGACATGTAGAACAATTTCTTGCCAATCCGTTTGGGTATGATGTTACTGGGATAGATTTTAGCAGCTCATCATTAGAGATTGCCAATTCCCTATTTGGTAGTAAAATAAACACTGTTTTGGCTGATGCACTTTCTCTTCCTTTTAGGAAAGGTGCATTTGATGGTGTTGTTAGTATTGATTTTATGGAGCATTTACCAAATTTATCTTCAGCCAAGACTGCATTAGGTGAAATGGATCGGGTTTTAAAAGACGATTGTTCAATGCTTCATAAAATTACAGTGTTAGGAGAGGATGGTATGGATGCAGATAGGACCCATCATATAAAACAGTCTGCTGATGTTTGGAGAGATTGGTTTAATGCAAATGGGTGGAAAACTTATAGAGCGTTAAATCACCGTGTACCAATTTGGCAGAGAAGAAAATTGGGGTTTTATCCAGTCAAGGGAGCTTTTTATATCAGAAAACAATCAAAATAACGTAAACCTCCGAGGGCTAAAAGCCCTCGGGCTTGCCTACCCTTTCTCTAGTGTTGTTTTTTAATATATTCCGTAATCACTTTGTCTGTCATCTCTCCTGAAGACTTTACCATGAATCCGTTATTTTTAAATTCGCCAAGTGGTATACTATTTTTGAGATGGTAATCTCCAATGCAAAAATTGCAAAACTCCTTAGGAACGTAGCTGCTGCGTATACAATCAAAAAAAATGGTAATATTTTTCAAATCCGTGCTTATGAAAATGCTGCCGGTGCAATAGAACACTCAAGTGCAGAAATCCAGGATCTTTGGCAGGAGGGCAGGTTATCTGAAGTCTCTGATTTAGGTAAAAAAATTCAGGGATATTTAGATGAGTTATTGAAAACCGGAAAAGTAAAACATTTTGAAAGCATGCAAAAAGGCATTCCTGCAGTTGTTTTTGATCTTTTAGATATTTCCGGTGTGGGTCCAGCAACTGCAGAAAAGCTAGCACAACTCGGGGTTTTGGATTTAGAAGATCTAAAAAAGAAAATTAAAACCAAAGAGTTGGTAAATAAAGGTTTTTCTCCTAAAATTGCCCAAAAACTGATGATGGGTCTTCATGATTTAAGTAAAAAAGATACGAGATTGCTTTTACCTTATGCACTGGTGCAAGCTGATAAGGTCTTAAATTATCTAAAAAAAAGCCCTGCTGTTTTACAGGCTCATTCTTTAGGGTCTCTCCGGAGAATGGCATCAACTGTGGGGGATTTGGATTTTTCAGTCAGTTCCGAGAAAGAGAAAGAAGTAGTGGAATATTTTTGCAAAATGCCTGGGGTTGCCAGAGTGGTTGATAGGGGTGAAAGCAAAGCCTCAGTGGTTTTAAACAGCGGTTTAAGGTTGGATTTATTGGTAGGGAAGCCGGATAGCTATGGCGCACTGCTGCAGCATTTTACAGGCTCCAAGAGTCATAATATTCACTTGAGGGGACTGGCAAAGGATAAAGGATATTCTTTAAGCGAATATGGATTAAAAAAAACCAATGGGGGACTGATAAAGACTGTAACAGAAGAAGAACTCTATAAAAAATTAGGATTGCAGACTCCCCTGCCAGAGATAAGGGAAAATAGCGGAGAAATCGAGGCTGCACTGAAGCATAAGTTGCCTGACCTGGTGACCATTGAAGATATAAAAGGAGATTTACATCTTCATTCAAATTTCAAAATAGAAAATTCTTCTCATGGAGCAGGTGTTGATTCTATAGAGGATATTGTTAAAAAAGCTGTTGAGTTGGGTTATGACTATGTGGGGATTGCAGATCATCCTCCTGGTTTTACAACTGTCAGTCAGAAGCAAATAATTGAATGGGTGAAAAAGAGGACAAATCTTATTCAAAAAATACGCCAGTCAATAAGGGGTACAAAAAGTATTCGAGTACTAAATAGTCTTGAGATAGATATACTTAAAGATGGTTCTTTGTCTGTGTCTGATGAAGCTTTAGCTGGGCTTGACTGTTGTATTGCAGGAATCCACTCAGGTCACAGAGGTTCAAAGGAAGAAATTACCAAAAGACTAATTGGAGCGTTGGAAAATCCTTATGTAGACATAATCTCTCACCCTACTAACAGATTGCTCAGTGAAAGGGAATCATCAGATGCTGATTGGGAAAAAATCTTTAGAGTTGCCTCTAAAAAAAATAAAATCCTAGAAATTAATGCTTTCCCTACAAGACTGGATTTAAGAGATGATTTAGTAAGAAAGGCTTTAAGTTTCGGAGTTAAATTTGCTATAAATACAGATGCGCATAAAATTTCACAAATGGATAATATGAGGCTTGGAATAGCAGTAGCCCGCAGAGGCTGGCTTACCAAGAAAGATGTAGTAAATACCTGGGACTGGACAACCTTTGCAAAATGGTTTAAAATTTAATCAATGTTAGTTTATATCCTCTTAGGAGCAGTACTTTTAATATTATTATGGCTGCTTGTTACATATAATTCACTTGTTGTTTTGAGGAACCGAGTACGTGAAGCCTGGTCTCAAATTGATGTTCAGCTTAAAAGAAGATCTTCATTAATCCCTAATCTTATTGAAACTGTTAAAGGTTATGTTAAACACGAAAAAGGAGTTTTGGTAGAAGTAACAAAGGCAAGAACAGCCTTGATGGGTGCTAAAAATCCTCACGAAGCTGCTGCTGCTGATAATGTTTTAACAGGTGCCTTGAAATCATTGTTTGCTGTGGCGGAAAGTTATCCTCAACTTAAGGCTTCGGAAAATTTTAAGAAACTGCAGGATGAGCTTTCTGACACAGAGACAAAAGTGGCTGCTTCCAGACAATTTTATAACACCAATGTTTTGGATCTAAACAATAGTCTGGAAACCATCCCCTCGGCCTGGGTCGGACAAGCATTCAGCTTTAAAAAAGAAGAGTTTTTTAAAACAACAGAAAAAGAAAAAGCAGATATTGAAGTTAAATTTTAATCTCCTTCATACTAGACTAAACAGTTATATTAAGCTAAAATTGTTTTATGGCAACTGTTAATACAGCTTGGGATCATGTTTCAAGCAACATCTTCAAAACCTGGGTGATTATGTTTTTCTTTTCCATTTTTACAGTTGGGGTAATCTATGTTATTGCCCAGGGGTTTGGATATGGAGAGGTAGGAGGATTGGGTTTAGTCGGATTTGCTCTTATCATGGCAGGTCTAATGAATTTTGTTTCCTACTACTGGTCAGATAAGATTGTTTTAGGGATTTCCAGGGCTAAGCAAATAAAGCATGATGAAAATCAAGAGCTTTATCATTTGGTGGAAAATCTGTGTATAGCTGCAGGTTTACCAGTACCTAGAATTTATATAATTGAAGACAGTGCTACTAATGCTTTTGCTACGGGTAGAAATCCTAAAAATTCAGCTATAGCTTTAACTTCCGGGATTTTGCAAAAACTTAATAAGCAAGAATTAGAAGGGGTAATAGCTCATGAGCTGTCTCATGTAGGAAACAGGGATACATTGGTAATGGCAACGGTTTCAGTACTGGTTGGAACTATTGCTTTGGCATCTGATTTTTTTCTAAGGTCAATGTGGTTTGGGGGGCGCGATAGAAACAGCAAAGGCAGTGCAATTTTTGTGGTTTTAGCTTTGATTGCAGCTATTCTGGCTCCAATAATAGCAACTTTAATTCAACTGGCAGTATCCCGCAGAAGGGAATTTTTGGCTGATGCCTCTGGAGCTCTGTTAACCCGTTATCCGCAGGGGTTGGCACAAGCCCTGCAAAAAATTTCCAGTGATAGAGAACCTTTGGAAGTAGCAAACAGAGGCACTGCTCATCTTTATATAGTAAATCCATTGAAAGGAAAAAACGCAGCTGGTTGGCTTGTCGGACTTTTTAATACTCACCCTCCAGTTGAGGCCCGTATCAAGGCTCTTAATGAAATGGTAGGGCTTGTCCGTTGAAGCTTTGGTACAGATGGGAAAAATTTAATCCTCCCCTATTTAAACTATCTAAAGTATAATTTAGTTATGAAGCTTACAAAAGATCAAATTAAACATGTAGCAAAACTAGCTAATTTACCACTTTCGTTAAAAGAAGAGAATAAATATTTTGACCAGCTTTCTAAGATTTTGGGATACGTTGAACAACTCAGTCAAATAAATACTCTTGAGGTGGAGCCGACTTTTAATACTTCAGGTCAAAGTAATGTGATGAGGGAAGATAAAATCACTACTTCTCTGTCTCAAGAAGAAGCGCTCTTCAATGCCCCACAAAAAAAATATAGTCGGTCTGCTTGTTTTGATTCGGTGAAGCGAGCTGGCGAGGTGGGTATGTTTGCTACAAAAGGAGCGTTTGAAGAAAAAACATAATTTATGAATAAGGAACTTTTAATTATGAATAAAAATTATGGATAAGAATACAATAACAAAATTAACCCTAATACAAACTATAAAAGCTCTTGAGAACAAAAAGTTTTCAGAAGAAGAATTGAATAAGGCCTATCTTGAAAGAGCAGCAAAAATAAACCCTAAATTAAATGCCATAATAATTTCTAAAAAAAATTATTGCGGTATTCCTGCGGCAATTAAAGATGTCATTTCAACTAAAGGAATTAGAACAACTGCAGGGTCTAAGATATTGAGTAATTTCATTCCTCCTTATAACGCTACAGTGGTTAATAAATTAATAGATCAGGGAGTAAGTATTATTGGAAAAACCAATTGTGATGAATTTGCAATGGGAGGATCAGGAGAAAACTCGAGTTTCGGTTCAACAAAAAATCCTTGGAACTTAAATAAAGTTCCTGGCGGATCCTCCAGTGGTTCAGCAGCAGCTGTAGCAGCAGACCTTTGTGTATTTGCTCTTGGTTCTGATACAGGCGGATCTATCCGTCAGCCTGCATCGCTTTGTTCAGTAGTAGGACTTAAGCCAACTTACGGCAGAGTTTCAAGATATGGACTTATTCCAATGGCATCTTCCCTGGACTCAATAGGTCCGATGACTAAATCAGTAGAAGATGCAGCTTTAGTTTTAGGATGGATAAGCGGTAGTGATAGTTATGATGCCAATTGCAGTAGCGCAGACTTTCTGTTGCAACCCTGCAAGCTGCAAACCGGAATTAAAGGACTAAAAGTTGGAATACCAAAGGAATATTTTGAAAAAGGATTAGATCCAAAAGTGAAGAGTGTTATTAAGGAAGCCATTCAGAAGCTGGAAGAGTTAGGAGCAGAAATAATCGAAATTAGTTTGCCCCACAGTAAATATGCCTTAGCCATATATTATATTATTGTTTCTTCAGAAATTTCTTCTAACATGGCCAGATATGATGGGATCAGGTATGGTTTGTCAAGGCAGGATCTGGGACAAGAAGTCAAAAGAAGGATCATGCTGGGAACTTTTGCTCTTTCTTCAGGTTACTGGGATGATTATTATGCTCAGGCAGCTAAGGCAAGAACTTTAATAAAGCAGGATTTTGATAAAGCTTTTAAACAGGTTGATGTGATAGCAGGTCCTGTCTCCCCCACCACAGCTTGGAATTTGGGAGAAAAGATAGATGATCCTTTAAAAATGTATCTGTCTGATATTTATACAATTTCTGCTAATTTAGCAGGAATTCCAGGATTGTCTGTTCCTTGCGGGTTTTCTGAAAACCTTCCTGTAGGTCTTCAGATTTTAGGAAAACAGTGGGATGAGGAAACAATTCTAAGAGTTGGGTATGCATACGAGCAATCAACAAATTGGCACAGAGAAAAACCAAAAATATGAAACTAGCTTACTACAGAATAAAAGCTATCCTTAGGAGGTTATATGTCTAAATTGAAATACGAACCTGTTATTGGTTTGGAAGTACATGCTGAACTTAATACTAAATCTAAAATGTTTTGTAGATGCAGCAGCGATTACTTTGGCAAAAAACCCAATACTCATACCTGTCCTGTTTGTTTAGGTTTGCCAGGGGCTTTGCCCTTTATAAATAAACAAGCTATTGAGAAATGTATAAAAATCGGTTTAGCCTTGGGCTGCAAAGTCTCAGAAAAGTCTTTATTTGAAAGAAAAAATTATTTTTATCCTGATTTACCTAAGGGTTATCAGATTTCCCAATACCGTTGGCCGCTGTGTATAAACGGACAAATAATGCTAGATAGCGGAGAGGCAGTTAGAATTAACCGTGTGCACCAAGAAGAGGATACAGCTAAATTAACACATCAGCTAAGAACGCAGAATTTAAAATCTAAAACCCAAAAGTGTTCATTTATAGATTTCAATAGAAGCGGAGTGCCTTTGGTAGAAATAGTCACTGAACCTGATTTTAAAGATGTTGAATCAGTCCGTGATTATGCCAAAAAACTGCAGCAACTTTTTAGATATTTAGATGTTTCCAGCGCTGATATGGAACGGGGAGAAATGAGACTTGAAGCAAATGTTAGTGTCCGCCCAGAAGGAACAAAGAGTTTGCCCGGTTACAGAATAGAACTTAAAAATATCAACAGTTTTAAGTTTACGGTAGCAGCAATTGAATATGAAATTAAACGCCAAATTACCGCAATAGAAAGCAGGAAAAAACTTTCTCAGGAAACAAGGGGATGGGATGATGACAAAAAGTGTACATATTTGCAAAGAAGCAAAGAAGAAGCTCATGATTACCGTTATTTTCCCGAACCAGATCTTCCAGAATTAAAAATGGACAGATTAAAAGTCATGATAGACAATAGTAGAAAAAATATGCCGGAGCTCCCTTGGAGCAAGCAAAGCAGATTTGTTAGTAGTTATGGAATTAAAAAAACTGACGCAAAAATACTTGCAGAAACAAAAGATTTGGCAGAATTTTTTGAAGAAGCGATAAAACAAGGGAAAGAATCTGGAATTAATGCAGGAGAGATAGCAAATTATATTGTAAATAAAAAACCAGACATTGATTCTGCCCAAGCTACACAGATAATAAGGAAGCTAAAAGAAAAAAATGTTGGAGTAATAGAAGATGAGAAAGAACTGGAGAAATTAGCAAAGCAAGTTATAAAGGACAATACAAAAGCAGTTTTGGATTATAAGAAAGGCAAAGAAGCAGCAATGCAGGTTTTAATAGGCTCAGTGATGAAATTATCCTTGGGCAAGGCAGATATATCCAAGATTAAACCCATTTTAGAAAAGATACTAAAAGTAAAACCTTAAGTATTGTTTTTTTACTTTGGAAGTAGTTTTTTAGGTTTCCTACTTGCAAACAAAAAGGCGCTGCTGTTAAATAGTTAAGTCGTATATATTCTGGTGTTCAATGCTATCCAGTAATGTGATTTTTTATGTCTAAATTTGTTCATCTTCATAATCACACTCAATATTCTCTTTTAGACGGACTATCAAAGATTCCGAAATTAATTAAAGCTGTTAAAAACTTTGGCATGGAATCAATAGCTTTAACAGATCATGGAGTGATGTATGGGGCTATAGAATTCTACAAAGCATGTCAAAAAGCCGGGATAAAACCCATTATCGGGGTAGAAATGTATGTTGCTAAAAGATCTCACAAAAATAAGGAAGGAAGACTTGACAGTGAGCCTTTTCATTTAACAGTACTGGCTAAAAATTATCAGGGCTATTTAAACTTGATGAAGTTGACAACCATTGCTCACTGTGACGGATTTTACTACAAACCAAGAGTAGATAGATCTTTATTAAAAGAGTTCCGCGAAGGGTTAATAGCTTTATCAGGTTGTCCTGCAGGAGAATTTGTTAGGTCTATTAATTCAAGAGATCCTAAAAAGGCTGAGGAAGTAATTAAAGATTATTTAGAATTATTTGGTGAGGGTAACTTTTATTTAGAATTACAAAGCCATCCGTATCAGCAATCTTTGAATGAAGCAACAGATGATAAAGTCAAAAAGGATTTGCAGGAGATACTGGATATACAAAATCAAACCTGGAGTAGGGTAAAGCAGTTATCAAAGAAAATTGGTGTGCCAATAGTCGCAACAAACGATTGTCACTATGTTTCAAAAAAAGATGCTGAAGCTCAAGATGCATTGCTTTGTGTGCAGACCGGAAAACTACTTAGTGATGTTGATAGGCTGCGGATGATTGATACTCCGGATTATTTTGTTAAATCTTCGAAAGAGATGGCGGAAAATTTTAAAAGTATTCCGGAAGCTTTAGAAAATACTGTAAAAATTGCGGAACTGGTTGATTTGGAAATCCCAATGGGAAAAGCTCAGTTTCCGATATTTGAAACCCCTAATAAAACTCCTCCAATGGAGTATTTGCGAAAGGTAACTTATCAAAAAGCAGCTGAAAAATTGGAATTAACAAAGGAAGCAAAAGAGCGTTTAGAATATGAACTTGGTGTGATTGAGAAAAAACAATATGCAGACTATTTTTTAGTGGTAGCTGATTTTATGGATTGGGCTCACCAGCGGGGGATTATCACTAATACCAGAGGTTCTGCGGCAGCTTCATTGGTTCTATATTGCTTAGGAGTAACTAACTTAAATCCTTTGGACTATTTATTACCCTTTGAGCGTTTTTTAACAGTTTACCGTCCTTCTCTGCCGGATATTGATGCTGATATTGCTGATGACCGCCGCAGTGAAGTCATAGATTATGTAATGAAAAAATACGGCGAAAACCGGGTTGCCCACATTTTGACTTTTGGAACCATGAAGGGTCGGGCTGCTATCAGAGATGTTGGCAGGGTTATGGGGATGTCTTATGGTGATGTAGATAGGATTGCTAAGCTAGTACCACCCCCACATCAGGGTTTTTATAAGTCTTTGGGTGTGGCAATTAAAGAAGTGCCGGATTTACAGAATTTATACAGAAGCGATCCTCAAGTTAAAAAACTGCTGGATTTGGCTGCCAGGGTTGAAGGTACGGTTCGTCATGCTTCAGTGCATGCAGCAGGTATTGTTATTGCCCCGGATGAAATAACCAATTTTACTCCTTTGCAAAAAGAATCAAGCGGAGAAAGATTAGTATCCCAATACGACATGTTTGCAGTAGAAGATGCAGGTTTGGTAAAAATAGACCTTTTAGGTATTAGGAATTTATCAATTTTAGGGAAAGCTGTTGAATTTGTTAAGGAAAATCGAAAAATAAGTGTTGATCTAAATAAAATCCCCCTTGATCAAAAAAAGGCTTTTGATCTTTTGGCCAAAGGTGAAACCTTGGGAGTTTTTCAATTGGAAGGTTCGGGCATGACCAAATATGTAGTTGAACTAAAGCCAACCAGTATTGCTGATATTCAAGCTATGGTAGCCCTGTACCGTCCTGGACCGCTAAGCATAATACCGGAATATATTGCCAGAAAACATGATCCAGGAAAGGTAAAATTTTTTGACCCCCGGATGAAAGACTATACAGAAGCTTCTTTGGGTTTATTGATTTATCAGGATGATGTGTTACTGACAGCTATTAACATTGCTGGTTATTCCTGGGAAGAGGCAGATAAGTTTAGAAAAGCCATGGGTAAAAAAATCCCGTCTGAAATGGCCAGGCAAAAAGATAAGTTTATTGAAGGGTGCATTCAAAACGGTATGAGAAAAGAAAAAGCAGAGGATTTATTTGCCATGATTGCTCCTTTTGCAGCTTATGGATTTAATAAAGCTCATGCGGCTAGTTACGCCATTGTTGCTTATCAAACAGCCTATATGAAAGCTAATTACCCTGTTGAGTTTATGGCAGCAGTAATGACAGCTGAATCAGGGAATAGCGATAAAATTGCTGCAGCCATTGAAGAATGTAAAAGGCTTGAGATTGTAGTATTGCCACCTGATGTTAATAAATCAGGAATCGGTTTTTCACTTGAGAAACTAAAAAAGCTTTCTCAGGCTGATTTGGAAAGAAGTTTGAGTGTTGAAGAAAGCGGCATCAAACAAGGTGTTAGGTTTGGTTTATCAGCTGTTAAAAATGTAGGTATTTCTGCGATTGAATCCATCCTTAAAGCAAGAGAAGATGGGGAGTTTAAATCTTTGGCAGGTCTTTGTTCCCGTGTTAATACCCGTTTGGTAAATAGAAAGACCTTAGAAAGTTTAATTAAAGCAGGAGCTTTGGATCATTTGGGAAACCGGGCTGCTCAGCTTTTGATTTTGGACCCTTGTTTGATAGAAGCTCATAAGCAGAATAAAACAAGGTTGTCAGGGCAAGTGTCTTTATTTAACAGCGAAGAGGATAAGGCAATATTTGCTGTGGAACTGCCAGAAGTGAGTGAGTTGCCGATTGAGCAATTATTGGTTTTTGAAAAAGATCTGTTGGGATTTTACCTGCATGAACCCCCCTATGTTGTAGCGCTTCAAAAATTAGCCAGTTTTGTATCTATTAAGCTTTCTGAATTGGGAGAGGAGAACGTTGGGAAAACTTTGAAATTAGGAGGAGTGATTGTTTCAGTTAAAAAAGTATTAACCAAAAAATCATCTAAGGAAATGGCGTTTGTTAAAATATCTGATGGAGTCTTTGATTTAGAAGTAGTAATTTTCCCAAAGACATTTGAAACATGTAAAGAGTTTCTGATTTCTGATCAGGTTGTTTTGTTCTCCGGACGCGTTGACAAAAGAGATGAAGATCTTTCTGTAATTGTTGAAAAAATATCACCATTTGATCATGAAAGCGTAGCTGGTTTACCGGGGGATAGCTTAATAGTTGAGATTTATGTTCCATCAGGAGTAGATGTATCTGTTTTGCAAAATGTAAACAAGACTCTTCGAAAATTTCCCGGAAACATGCCGGTTGCTTTATTTTTAGCTAGTGAAAATGGCGCAAGACGCATGGATTTACCGTTTTCTATTGATCCGCAGCCTTTACTGGAGGAAAAAATAAAAGAGATTCTAGGAGAAAATGCTTTTAAAATAGTCTAGTTTGTGCTAGAATCCCCATAATATGATTTCAGTAAATTTGGATGAACAGAACGTACATATTGGTGACACTATAAGAGTGCACAACAAAGTTATAGAAGGTGAAAAAACCCGTATTCAAATTTTTGAAGGAATTTTAATCAGACTTCGGGGCCGGGGAGTTAATAAAACCTTCACTGTCCGTAAAATTGGAGCAGGAGGGATTGGGGTTGAAAGGATTTGGCCTCTGAATTCAAATATTATTGTTAAAATTGAAGTTAAAAAAAAGGCAAAAAAGGTAAGAAGATCAAAACTCTATTTTTTAAGGGATTTGATCGGTAAAAAAGCTACAAAGGTTTAACTGTTAATTTCTAAAAGTTAGTTTGCCTGGCAGGGGACACAATTCAGATTTTTTTACGATACTTACAATCCAAGGCTGAATTAAAAAATATTAGTGCTTAGCTTTTCCGGTTACTGCAAAAGGGATTTCTTCCCAGTCTTTGACTTTTCTAATCTTTTTATTTATTCCCCAAACTGTTTCCAAAAGTTTAGGATCAAGTTTTAAATCCTTAGCCCGACCAATCAAAGCAACAACATCTTTAGGAAAGCATTTTCCACCAAAGCCTTTTGCTGTAGTTACGTCCAGATGTGAATCAAAAATCCGGCGGTCTGCTACAAACATGTTTTTAACTTCTTCATATTTGATGTTTAAAGCCTGACACAAGTCATACATCTGATTGGCAAAAATTACCTTGGTGGCTAAAAAAGCATTGGCCATATATTTGACCATTTCTGCTGTAGTGGTATCTGTTTGGAAAACTTTGATTTTTGGGAATCTTTGCCTGTATAAAGAGATTAATCTCCGGGAGATGGTATCGTTATTTGCTCCTATAATATTGCGGTCTGATTTTATAAAATCCTCTAAATAATTTGCCTCTGTTAAAAATTCAGGATTCATGGCAAAGTTGCTTTTTGGGTACTTCTTTTCCAGGGCAGCAGTAGTGCCTGGTACAACAGTTGATTTGATAACAATGATTTTGTCAGTATTGTCGGTATACCTGGTAATTTCTTTTACGCTATCTTCGATGATTGAAAGGTCAATTCCTGATTCATCTTTTTTCATCGGGGTAGGCAGACAAATAAAAATAAACTCACTCGATGTAACTACGCTTTTTAAGGACTGGGTATCTTTGTATTTGTCGTAAAATCTAATTTCGTAATTGCCTTTTATCTCCGGCTGGGAAAAGCCATATGCCAGCGCTTGGCCGACTATTCCGTAACCGATAATGCCTAGTTTAGCCGGATTGATCAGTTCTGTGGTATTGCGGTCTTGTTGCTTATTCATGCAGAAAAAGTATAGCATAAAGAGTAAAGTATGGGTATTATCAGAAAAGTGGCTTTGGCAGTGTTTAAGGATAAAAAACTGCTGCAGGTAAGGACGAATAAACAGAGTCATGTATTTTTTACGCTTGGAGGCAAATTAGAAGATAATGAATCTGAAATTGAGTGTTTAAAAAGAGAGGTTAAAGAAGAAATTGGGTGCGGATTGGTTGAATCTTCAATAAAGTTTTTAACAGAATTTAAAGATGTGGCACACGGCAAGGAAGCATTATTAAGCGTTAAAATGTATGAGGGTAAATTAATAGGTAAACCTAAGCCAAGTTCGGAAGTAGTTGAAATTGGGTACTTTGATACTAAATCAGATAAGAAAAATCTTTCAACTATTGCACAAAGAACAATATTCCCCTGGTTAAAGCAGCAAGACTATATAAATTAACTATTGACACACAAAAAAACTCATAGTAGGATAACAATCATGGTTGAGAGTAATCATCGTTATCATCATGTAGCAACTAGACCTGTTCAAAATAGGAGCGAAAGAGGTGATCGTAGATTCAGGAATGCGCCAATAGAGTTCAGCGTGGATTATCTGCCTCAAGAACATGAAGAGCCTGCGTATATTGGACCAAGCGAGATGAGATCCGGTGATGCAAATAATGTTGCTCCGATGGAGGCGTGGGATGCAATTCTAGAAGGAGTTAATCTTTGATTGATCTTAAGAGCACGCATAGAGTTTATTTGCTGATGTCAATCCTAACTTCTTGTTCCAAAACACGCGATAGCTCCTAGGTTTAATT
>JAHIVD010000061.1 GCA_018816815.1 Patescibacteria group bacterium | reverse complement strand
TTTCTTTTATACACCTCTTTTTAAAATCACTCTTTTTTCCACCTGATAAAGCAAATCCTTAGCTGAATGGGCTTCGTAACACTCAACTACCATTCCCCAAACTCCCTTTTCTATTAAAAATTCCAATACTTTTTGAGAAAAAGCTAAACTACCATAGACTATAAAAGGAACTTTTGACTTATGCAGCAACCTAATTCCATCTTCCAGAAATTTAAGTAATCCAGTAATTTCACTTTTATAGAATAAAAGCTCCTCTTGTTGGCAATCAAAGCCGTTTAAGTAGGATATGAGCTCATCCAGGTTTAAAACCACTCCATCAATGCCGGCAATCAAATAATCTTCCAGATTAATAATATTCTCCGGCACAGCCACTTCCATCCAAAGCTGCAAAGAATTTTTCCTGGAGAGTTTCCGGACAGCCAACTCTCTTTTTATTTTCAGAAGTTCATTTACACCTCTTACAAATGGGACAACTATATGAACATTTGTTAAACCCTTTTTATGACGGACAAAATCCAAGGCCTTCATTGCAGGATCAAATAGACTTTTTTGATGAAGCAGGCGTAAACTTCCCCGCAGCTTGCCCATACCTGCCTTGCCAACAGACAAACCCTCTGGCTTATCCGGCAGTTTTACAAAAACAGGGACAGAGGGAAAATTAACTGCTGATTGAACTACCCTGGAAACCAAATCTTCAAAGGATTCAACTGGTTTATTTAAGTCAAATATTCTCTCTGAAGCAATATAGATACCATCAACCCCGGTTGAACCGGGATCAACCTCTTTTTCAATATTCAATCCAAAAGATCCTGATTGAACCGGAGCGGACAAATCTAGAAAAACTTTAACAGCACTTCTCTTAGCTTTACAGGGCGTATCCTTACAAGGCATATCTTTGGAAATTGTAGTACCAGAATCTATAGTGATTGATGGAGTATATGGTTTTACTTTAATTAATTTCACTCCTGAATCTAGAATCCACTCATATTCATACGACAAAAGCAGCTTTTTATTGGCCAATTTCACTATCTCGGTTATTTTTTTAATATCGTTGACATGAAGTCTGCCCTCTTTAACCAAAACCGTTACATCACTGGCAAGAAAATCAAAATGAGCAGTCCCAAAACCTTGTATTTTTGAAGTGAAGGTTAAAACCTGAGGGTCCAAATTATCTGTTATACCAGGATAAAAACCCTTACTCCAAATCCGCTGCTCAATCTGCTCAAGCCATGTATGAAGTAAGGCCAGCCATAGGTTTTTTACTGAATTTATTTTCCTGCCATTTATGAAAAATGATTTATGTTTATGTGTTTCACTAAGCAAAACTGACGGAGGTGGTATGGAATTAATTTCTTTTTTAACTACGCTGAGAGTCTGTCTAAAAATCTCCTTTTTACCAAAATCAAAACGCTCCAAGACTGACCGCAGTTTAAATTGCGGCGGGGTAACAACTAACCCAGGTCCAACAGGAAATCCAGACCTAAGCAGCTTTCCTAAAATCACATTTAAACTGCCGAAAATTGGTGCATCTTCATCTGTTAGTGATCTAATCGGCAGAATTTCAATCATTATTGGATAAGAATATCTCCTACCTTAATATTTAACCGCTGAATTGTTCCGGTATTTACTTCCAAAACCTTATCTACATCCACACCCGGCTGATAAATCGGCAAAGACGAATCGTCCTGACCAACAGCAGGCGGCGGAACATTTTGTAAAATACCTACTACTTTATCTCCTCTAATCCAGATAAAATCAAGCGGAAATGAAATGCCTTTCATCCAAAATGAGTGTCTTGACGCCTCTGGAAAAATAAACAGCATTCCTGAATCTGACGCCAAACTTGTCTTTTCTCCAAGACCTTTTGCTCTTTTACTTTGCGTATCTGCTATTTCAACACTAAGTGTTGATCCATTAATTTGTATTTGTTCTATTGCAGGCCCTTGAGGCACAAACGGCAGATTAGAATACTGTCCGCTTGTCCTATAAAAATATATCCCCACTCCGATAACTACAAGCAAAAGTATTGTCTGGATAAGAAATTTTTTCATTGTAATTCTAGTTTATCATACTAAATACATTTACCCCAAAGTCCTTTTTTGGCTTCTTTAGCTTTTATCTCTGCTTCAGCAAATCTGCTTTTAAATTTTACATCAGGAGCATAATTTTTGGCCCTGGCAAAACCTTCCCTAACCAGATAATCATTAACAAAAAGTATCTCCCCGTTCTCCAAAGGAAGAAAGATGAATCGTAGCAAGCGACCATATTTATCAGTGTCTGAGGTGTCTTTTTGCAAAATCACAACTTTTCCTGTTAATAATTTTTTAACTTCATTACTGGCTTCTTTGCCAAAGCAACCAACGATGCGACGGGGATCAACAGTTTCAGGAGTATCAATACCTATAAAACGGACTGTTTTGCTGCTTTCTAATGCTATTGTATCTCCGTCTATCACTTTGGAAACAAAAACTCTCTTTCCTTCAATACCATAGGTTGCAGAAGCTGTAGCTGTAGTTGTAGGAGGAGAAGTAACAGGAGCCGTAATTACTGCTGTCTGCTCATGGGAAATTTGAATCCCGTTCTGAAACCCAAACCACAAAAACACAAATCCTGCAATAACAATAATGAAGCTTGATAGAACCGGCAGTCTGGAATTTGACCACATTTTAATTTGCAAATACTTGAACAAACATCTTCCCGTAAACTCCACCATCCATCACACCTATCCCAATTCTGCCATAATCGCCTGATAGTATATTTGCCCTGTGGCCTTCAGAATTCATCAATCCTTTTTCAGCCAACTCCACGCTTGGAGCATATGCCAAATTCTCGCCTATTACCAAAAAATCTTCTTCGTACTTTAAAGCCCGATCAGCTACAGTTTGACCCTCTGGCGAATAATGAGAGAAATAACCTCTTTTAAACATATCCCCGCTATGAGCCCTGGCAATTTCACGGAGATTTTCATCATATACCAATGCTTTACCTGCTCCAGCGGTCCTTTCTTTATTCACCAACTCCAGCATTTCTATTTCTGAAACACTATCAAGAGATATTTGATCAGTTTGAAAACCCAAATTGACTTTTTTGCTTGTCTTGGGATCTATAGTCAGAAAAGTCAGGGAATCATTGGTAACCCCTCCGAAAACTTTCTTTACGGGAGACTCCAATCCATATGCAATTTTTAATATCCGGCTGCCGACTTTTGAATCCAAAACACTTTTTTTAATAGCAGGCTGAATAGGGAAAGTTGCTACCATCACCAAAATCAAGGCAATAAAAATCAAGCTTCTAAGCATTGCCGGAATTACAGATAAAACTTTAGATCCCATGATTCTAATTTCTTGAGGCTTAGGTAGAATAAGTTTAACTAATAAATAAAAAACTATTTCCGTAAAAAACCAGACAGTCATAAAACCCATTACCAAAGTAAGCCCATACGGAATATGAAACTGGCTTTCAAAGAATTTAGCCGGAAGATTATAGCAACTAAAAGATAAAATACCTGCTAAAAGAAAACTAATAAAATCCAGGAGTTCCAAAAATAAAGGACGGCCCAAAGCCTCCAGAGCAAATAGGAAAAGTATACCGATAATTACAAGATCTACCCAGTTTAGGTCAAAGAGCATAGGTAAATCATAGCAAATATAGCTTAAATTTAGTACAATACAGATTACATTTTAAACACGGGCCGGTAGCTCAGTGGTAGAGCAGGAGACTTTTAATCTCTTGGTCCAGGGTTCGAATCCCTGCCGGCTCACCCAATGATATTTGTGATTTCAAAAGCTTTTAGCCTCGAAAAATTGTGGATATCTCATCAAATTTAAGCCCATAAAGTACAACAAATTTAAGCCCATAAAGTACAACCCTGTTAGGATTCGAACTCATGATTGGGTTATCAGGGCAACATTATTCGTTTTCCAAATCCATCCCTTCAATATCCTTATCCCAATCCTCCCCATAAAAGTGCTGCATCAATCCACAACATAATTCATAAATAAACACTTGTATTTTCTTTAAATCTTCATCAGACAGATTAGGATAATGTTTCCTTATTACATCTAGGGGTAACATCTTTAATCATCACCTCCCTTATTTAAAACTAGCTGAAAATATATGTTGAAGTTCCTACATTTCTGCTATACTGAAACCAGTGAAAAAGATATTATTTATCTTAAAAGAAGATCAGGTTCTAAAATATCTACTTCTGGGGGTTTTTGGACCTCTTGGTTTGTATATTTTGATGTTCGTAAGCAATTTTCTGGGAATTCAGTTAGGATTCCTAGGAAACATCTTTACTTACTTATTCTATATTTTTATAGCCTCTCTCATTTCCCTCGTAATATATCTTCCATTTTTCAAGAAAACCTCCACTGCCAAAAGTAAGGAAACTAAAATCCTTGTTTCTTTCTGGTTATTAATTAGTTTCGTGGTGCTTAGTGTATGGTCTGCAGTTTCATCTTTTAAGCCATCATTTAGTAGTCTGGATTTTATTATGTTTGAACTTTTAATCGTAGGGGGCGTTTTATTTATAGTTGGGATTCCATTTCTGATTTTTAATTTCGTATTGGGAAAAGCTTCAATCCAAAGACGACAAGTACTGATTTTCTCAGTTTGTTCCGCTGTGATATCTTCTCTAATAGTAGCGGGCTTAGTTTATATATTTAAGCCAACTAAAGTTGCGCTTCAAATATTTCCATGGGATTTAAAAGATCGTACATCATTCAGTTGCTCAACTAAAATGGGCGCAGTATTCTTTCCTAAGCCTAATTATGAAAAAAATACGATGGAAACAGTCGACGGTGAACTTCTTACAAATGACAAAACTAAGATGGCTATTGAAATTGATGGTAAGGAATTGAAAATGATTACTGCAACAGCTGTAGAAGCAGGAATGACGGAACCAGCTAGGTTAAACATTGTAAGGGAAAATGATTCGGAGCTCGTGGCTGTTGATCTTGAAACCGATATCTCTATTGATCAAGGAATTGGTACTTTTATTCTTAATAAGAAAAGTGGAACTGCTGTTTGGACTAAGTCTAAACCGGCATTTTTTACTACGACTTTACCAGAAACTCAGGCTTATTATATGGAGTGTAGGTAGTTTAGTTAAAAAACCTGAGTAATAAAACCTTACCCACAAAATCTTTGAATTATGTTCTGCTATAATCAATTTACCGAATGATCCTTGTGGTGAAAGTACCTTACTGTTAGGGAGCGAATGTTGACATCAGATTTGATGATTCATCTAGGCCACAAGGATCGAAATTTTACTTCTTTGATTACTTCCCCAACACAAGAGAGATTAACATTTTTAATTCTTTTACTTTGGAGCTTTGTTTATCTAGTAAACTTTTAGGAAATACTTTAACATATTCATCCACTTCATCCCTCTTTTTCCGATCAATATATTTTGATTCGAATTCTTGTTTACACCAGCTGGAACTTTTATGCTTGAAGCTTTGTCCTTTGCGTAATATGGATAGTAATACCGATTCAAGGCAAGGAGTATGCTCGAATAGTTCAATTTTTCTTTTCTCTGACTCCTGCTTAGCCTTTTGCATTTCAGATTTACTCTTGTCGTTATCTAATACAACAATCCTTCTATCAAAAGCCCCTTGTGTTTTATTTGCTTGAATTACCAGACCATCAGCAGTTCCACCTTTACCTCTTCTAATAGTAATTGCAACATCCCTGTCTCTGGAATAAAGACCTCTTAAATATTTTAGAAATATTTCCTCACTTAACCCTTCACTATAAATAAGAATTGTCTTGTTTGCCGAGCGTCTTTTTTTCTTGTAGGGATTTGTTCTCGACATAATTTTTCCATTTAGTTAATCTTCGGAATAGCTCCATATGCACCCGCAATATATTTTGAGTAGTAATTATCATCTACACGAACTCCAGACATTTCATCCAAACGCCATGATTCACTTGAACCATCTTTATTCTTTTCGGTTAATACGATCTGGTACTTATCTAGTTTACTTAAAACCAAATGACTGTGAGTGCTAAATAGTATTTGCGCATTTTTTGGATTAGTTTCAGGTTGAATGAATAAATCAAAAAGCGATAAAACCATATCCGGATGCAGATTAACATCAAACTCATCCAGTATTGCTACTCCTCCCTTAGTTAAAACCTGTAGAATTGTTTTTAGTAGTATAAAAAGTTGTTTAGTTCCCGATGACTCGTATTGAATTGGTAGATAATATTTTTGTCCATTAAATAAATGCGTTGCCCGAATATTAAGAAGGAAACCATTTTCTTGCTTTTGTTTCTCTATTTCAAATCCCTCTAAGCCGAGATCAAAACGAGATAGAAGTTTTTCAGCCTCTTTTTTTAAGACTTCATTCTCACTATAAAAATTGAAAACCTCAGGTAGTTGTTGGGTTGCACTCGGAAGCAGATGATCACCTATCCAGCCGGCCTCAATAACGTTTGTTTCCACTTGCTGCCAATACTTTGCAATTTCTTGGCTTTCTTTATGATTCAATCGGGAAGCGGAACCAATAACACTCGCGTTTGAACGAAGTAGATTCTCAAAACCCCTTGGTAAACCAAAATTTTTACCTTCAAAATTATATTTTTCATTTTCCTCATTCCAGTGCCGAGAGAAAAACATTTTATAAGTAACCCGTTGTTTAGTTTTATTTTTAACTTTCAACTCTTCTGATAATATCCTATTGTTGTTTAAAACAAATTCATATAAGTAGATATTACCGTTAATTTCAAACTCAACAGCAAGCTCTGTTGGTTTATTTTTTAAACCATTGAACATAAATGGTTGTAGTGGTATTGGAGCTGAGGGGTTTATATTAAACGAGTCGAGGATAATCCATTTTAAAAAGGGAACTATTTTAAGTAGATTTGTTTTTCCTGAAGCATTAGGGCCAATAACAGTTTCTACCTTGGAGAGACGTGCTCCTGAAGGAGATTTAAAGTAGCCATTATTAATAGGAGCGTTTTCATTAACAACAAAGCTGACAGTCGTATTCTTTTGAAAAGAATAGAAATTTTTGCAGGAAAATGAATGAATCATATGGTTAGATACTATCAAAAAATCATCTATATGTCAATAGTCAACATTATTTCGTATAAAAATGGCTTACGGGTATCATTTTTGTTAATTGCATAGTATAAACTAATTTAATGCCTTGTTATTAGTCTAATAATATCTTCTCTCCTATATCGTCTTTCTCCAACTCCGCGTTTATTGCCTATCCTGATAGCTTTTAATTTTCCATTATTATCCCATCTTCTTAGTGTTGTAGGCACAACTCCCAGTATTTTTGCTACTTGGTTAATATTTAAAAGTCTTGGTAATCTTATCTTATTTTCTGCCATCTTTGTTAAAAATAGTTATTGTACTTTATTATACAGAAAAAACCCGTATGTAACCATAATTAAAAAGAGATAAGTATTAAGGAAAAGTGGTTTATTTTTCTATCCCTGGAGTCTTTGAAGCTAATTCCGGTCGTAACCACCAAATTAAATCTGGTAAAATACTCATAGACACAAAGGTTTCACAGAAATTGCGAATTCTGTTTAAGGTACTAGCGGGCTCACAGTAGCGGGGTTTGACGTACTTGATCCCTTGATTAGCTCGAAATAAGGCGCTAATTGTGCGGTTCCAGAAATTAAATCCTGATAGGTAGGCGTTTGTTCAAATATTAATCCGAAATAGGCTGCTCTCTTGAGGGGATTAGAGCTTCCTAATAATAAAAACGATAAGTTTTCCAGAAATTCTCCGACTACAGCCAGGATTATTTCCATATTCACATTCTGATCTGCTTGTTTAGCTCTATTCTCACTTAACTCATTGATTTCCTTTGTAACCTCTTTTAGTTTTTCTTCCGTAAGTTTGACTGCTTCATCAGAAGTATATTTAAACATTTGATTACCTATTAAAGTCTTCTGACTTTCTAACTCTCTGATTTTGTCATCCATAGTTCTAACGTCCCGTTGTCCTTTTACAAGATTTTCCTGCCTGCTTCCAATACCTGAAGCACTTAAGCGGGGTGAGGATTACAAGGGCGAGGCAGCGACCTCGTTTATCTGGACCCTTGTAATCTGAGGGGTGCAACCCCTTTATTGAAAATGCTATTATTTGACTTTCTGTAAGCTCTTTGCTATCATATAATTAGACT
>JAHIVD010000095.1 GCA_018816815.1 Patescibacteria group bacterium | reverse complement strand
CTGGAGTAAGTTAGACTTTGCAGGATCAACTGCCCAACTGATTACTGACTCCTCCACCCCTATCCAGCTGGTTTCAGGGACAAACAACTTAGGAATGTATCTTAATACATCAGGTAATGTGGGAATTGGGACAACAAATCCGACTGCGGCCTTACAGCTTCAGGGAACTAGTCCCCAGTTATATGTTTTAGGAAGTACTAATACGCCCAATATTACTTTAGAAAGCACAGGCACCAACAGTTATCCTTATTATAGATTAAAAAATGATGTAGCGACCTGGGATCTCATAGTTAATGGAACAGATTATGCAGGAACTGCCAGGGACAATGCCTTAGAAATTAGGAATACTGGCAGTACCAGTAATATTACCCTCCAAACTTCAGGGAATGTAGGAATCGGAGGCATCGATGCTACTACTTCTCCAAAACTTTGGGTAGGAGCAGATGGCAATGTAGGGATAGGGACTACTTCACCTTCTTCCCTTTTCTCTGTTGGTTCTACCTCCCAGTTCCAGGTTTCATCAACAGGAGCTGTAACAGCAGTAGGGATAGATTCAGGAGCAGGATTACTTCAGGGATCTTTAGGACTGACTATTACAGGAGCTGGAGTATCTTTAAATGATTCTTCTAACTTTAATACCAGTATTAATACAGGTACTTCTACAGGTACTGTTAGTATAGGTTCTTCTAATGCTGGAGCTTTGTCTCTGGCTTCAGGAGCTGCTTCTTCCTTTACAGTTACTAATGCTGATTTAACTTTATCTACTACCGGAGCATCAGGAGCAAACGGCAGATTAATCTTTAACTCTGCCTTAGCCTCAGGTAATACTATTACTGAAGCCCTATCATTAAAAACTACCACAGACCTGGGAGCCTCAGATGAAGTATTTCAGGTTGGAGATTCTGCCTCTGACTTCCTCACCATCCTGGGGAATGGAAATGTTGGGATCGGGACAACAAGTCCAGTTCAAGCATTACATGTTGCTGGCAGATTAGTTACTGAAGACAAAATTACTGATAGCTTAGTTGGTATGTGGCATTTTGATGAAGCTACTTCAGGCAGCGCGGGTGGTCAAACTTTGTTTGATGATTCTGGTTATGGCAGTAATGGTACAGGTGCCGGCACTGGTGGGCCTACTTGGACAACAGGAAAGTTCGGCGGAGCATTGAGTTTTGACGGGAATGATTATGTTGATTGTGGGACTAATTCAAGCTTAGATTTGACTTCAGCTATGACTGTAGAGGCATGGATAAATACAACCAGTTCTGACACCTGGAATCAAATTGCTGGAAAATGGCTTGATACTACAAATGGTTATGTCATATATCAAGGGAGCACTGGTCAATACGCAATAGTCCAAATTGGTGTAGATGGACACAAATGGCAACTTGAGGGTGATATAACTATAAACGATGGCAATTGGCATCATATTGTGGGAACTTATGATGAAACTACCTTAAAACTTTATGTAGACGGGATTCTTGATGATTCTTCAACTTCATATTCTGGAAATATGACAACTAATGCTGCATCAGTAGCGATTGGTGCTAGGAGTAGTAGTACCGATTATTTTATTGGTTCCATTGATGAAGTCCGTATCTATAAAAGAGCATTAACGGCAGATGAAGTCAAAGCCCAATATACTCAAGGGATATGGGAATATGGCACTGGCGGTATAGCCTATATGGATGGCAATGTTGGCATAGGGACAGCTTCCCCTACAGGTAAGTTAATAGTTTCAGGGGGTAATGTAGGTATAGGGACATCTTCTCCATTAACAGCTCTTTCTGTTAATGGGGCAGGAACTATTGGCTGGGGAGTAACAGGAGTAGCAGGACCATCTAATGGACTGGGAGTGTTTGGTAATGTAGGTATAGGTACTACTTCCCCATCTAATCCTTTAACAGTTATAGGTAATGCCAATATTACAGGTACATTAACTACAGCAGGATTAACTACAGCAGGACTGACTAATACAGGAACATTCCTGGCAAGCAATGGCTCTGCTTCCCTGCCAAGTTATTCATTTACTAATCTGACTGATGCAGGTTTATGGACTAATGGAGATGGATTACTTTTAACCACAGGTGGATCTAATACCTCAGGGATAACTGTTACAGGAACAGGTAATGTAGGAATAGGGACAACGGCACCGAGTTCACTTCTCCATGTAGAATCAACACTAACGCAAAGCTATACTAATGTTGTAAAAGTCAACACAACTATTCCTTCTGCAATTTCAGGTGTAGCATACGGCTTTTCTAGCCATTATAATGCTGATTCGTCAGCTTCAGATCAGTGGCATATAGTAGGTGATTTTACGGGTTATGTTGATACAGGAAAATATGCCGACACAGTCATAGGAATAAATGGTGGAGCGAGAAATGATGGTAATAATAATATGACTGATTTAACTGGTACTGAAGGTAGAGCTGAAAATCGTGGCAGTGGCACTGTAACCAATGCTGCATCACTGAGATCCTACATATTGAGAAATACAGGAGGAGGAACTATTACTAATGCATATGGTCTTGTGATGAACGATATACTAAATAGCAGCGGGACGATTACAAATACTTATGGAGTATATATAGGAGATATAACCAATGGGACTCAAACAAATACTCCTTTTTCTTTTTATGCCTCTGACAGTAATGCCTATAATTATTTTGCAGGTAATGTAGGGATAGGGACAACAGGACCAGGATCTTCCTTGTCTGTTTCCGGTAACAGTACCATTGGTTTTGGCGGGGCTGCCTCCATAGCAGGACCATCTAATGGATTAGCTGTATTTGGTAATGTAGGTATAGGTACTACTACTGCTAATTCTAATTTATCTGTTGTTGGTAATGTTCATATAGGCAGTTTGTACCAAAGTATCTCTGCTCCAACTAATGGACTATTTGTAGATGGTAATGTAGGGATAGGAGCTACTACCTCAGATAATAAACTGGATGTATGGGGTAATGGAAGAATAGCCGGCAACTTAACTGTAGATGGTACTACTACTTATGGAGGTGCTTCTACTTTTGGAGACAGCTTAACTCTTTCCTCAGGTCAATTCCTGGCTCCTAATGGTACATCTTCCCTGCCAAGCTATTCCTTTACCAACTCTACCGGTATTGGTTTATGGTCTCCTGCTGCTAATATCCTGGCTTTAACTTCCGGTACTCCGGGTACAGGACAAAGTATTTCAGGATTATCTGTTAATGCCAGTGGCAATGTG
>JAHIVD010000060.1 GCA_018816815.1 Patescibacteria group bacterium | reverse complement strand
TTTATTACATAGTAAATAATCAATATCAAAAACCTAAAAACCTTTTTTTAAATGGCCCGGTTACAACTCTTCCTAAAAGCTTACTTTTAAATCTTGATCAACCTGACCAAGATGCCTTATCTTTTTCTTCTTCAATCATTGTGTCAGGAAAAACAGGTCCAAAAAAGGACGTCTTAATTTCAACTGATACTAATGATCTTGTAATTCAATCAAAGATAGACGGCTCTTTCTCTGTGGTTTTGGATTTAGATGAAGGCATCAATAGAATTGCAGTAGCTGTTTTTGATTTAAACGGAGATTCCAGAGTTGCGGAGAGAACTGTTTACTTTTCAAAGGAAAAAATATGAAAAAATTTACAATTATTATTTTAATTTTTACATTTATCTACATTGCGCATCTTGCATTGATTCAAACAGCTGTAGCTGTTGAATCTTCACCATCAGCCCAAACCCAAATTAAGCTTGAGGAACTGAAAAAAGAAATTGCCTCCAAAGCCGCTAAATTAAAACAGGTTGTCAACCGTAAACTAAAAGATAAAGCATACATAGGTAAAATTAAGTCAATATCTGATACCTCGTTAACTTTGGCAACAGAATCCAGCCCTAAGATAGTCAGTATCAATCAAGATACAGTTTTTGAAAATGAAATCAAAAAGAAGACGAAATTATCCGGGAAAACTTTAGTAGAAGATGATTACATTGTAGCTCTGGGTGATACGGACGAAGTAGGCGTATTAACTGCCAGAAAAGTTATTTTATTACCTGAATCCCCGGAACAACAAAAAACTTTTCTCTGGGGACAAATAATTTCCATTTCAGATCAATTGGTAACCATAAAAAATAACGAATCCAAAAATACAGCCCTCACCTTGCCTTCCGGGTCTAAGGTTAAATTAAATAACTTTGTTATATTAACAGGCTTTAAAGGTAAAAATGATATTTTTAAAACAGAATTTGTCTATATAGTGCCCCAGGGTGGAATAATTAAACCTAAGAAGATAGCAACACCTTCTTCAGAAATCTCCAGTCCGTCTGCAGAACCTACTTCCAAAAAAGCTAACTAAAATCTTGATTACCGGTTTCTAAAAAGCTTTCCGCTTCAGATTTATCTTTCACCACATCAACAGCCCGCCAAAATCCTTCATCCTTGAAGCCTAAAAATTTTTCCTTGGGAATTTTTGGGAAAGTTTCTTTTTCGTGATCGCCAAGTTCCGGCAACATCGGCTCAACTCCTTTATTAAACAAATATATCCCGCCGTTTATCCAATAAGGCAATTTCGGTTTTTCCTCAAAACCGATGATATGATTTCCTTTATCAAGCTGCACTACACCCCATCTGGAAATAAAAGGAACTAAAAGCAAAGTAACTAGATTTTTTTGTTCAAGATGAACAGCAACCATATTTTTCAAATTAAACTTAGTAATAATATCCCCATTACAAACTACAACATCTGATGTTTTGGAAATTAAAGAACTTTTAAAAGCCTTTTTTATTCCTCCACCTCTTCCTAAAGGAGTTTCTTCAATAGAATAATCCACTTCAATACCAAATTTGGAACCATCACCAAAATACTTCTGAACTATTTCATGTTTATAACTAACAGTTAAAACAAACTTTGTTATTCCATGGAATTTAAGCCATTCTATTTGCCAAGCCAAGATCGGTTTACCTGCTACCTCAACCATTACTTTGGGCCGGTCATTTGTATAAGGTCTAAGTCTTTCGCCTTTCCCTCCTGCCAGAATTATCGCTGTCTTAACCATGAAATCTATAATATCATACTTATGCAACATCAAATTTGATCTTATTTAATAACCTAATCACTGTAACAGAGTGTAACCGACTACATAAACTCATAAAACAATTCCTTATGTATATGTAAGGACAACCAATTCTTTATTCCAGGAAACAGCCTGTGGTTCAGGAAGTATTGCATGTTCTTTAATAACAGGATTTAATAATATTATTCAGCCAACAGGAGAAACAATTTTTGTGGAATTTAAAGGAACTAAGTTTACTGTTGGTACTAAAGTTGATAAGATATAAGATAGGAGAAAGTTATGATTAAAGCACCGCCAACACCAAAAGGTTTTAGAGATATTGCTCCTCCGCTCGCAAAGAGAAGAAGAGAGATTATTGGAAAAATTATCGACACTTTGGAAGAGAAAGAGTATGGATTTGTTCCCATTGAAACCCCGACCATTGAATTTGCTGATACTCTAAAAGGCAAGTACGGCGAAAGTGAAAGACTTATTTATGAATTTACAGACAGAGGAGGCAGAAAACTAGTTCTCCGCTACGATCTAACAGTACCTCTTGCCAGGTATGTCGCAACTTACAATCCTCCCCTGCCATTTAGACGTTATCAAATTGGCCAGGTCTTCCGGGGCGAAAATCCTCAAAAAGGCAGATTTAGGGAGTTTACCCAAGTTGATTTTGATACAGTCGGATCTCTGGACCTGAAAGAAGATGCAAAAATCATAGCTGCAGCCATTAAAGCATTAAAAGTAATAGGGCTCAAAGATGTAGTTATGTTTATAAATGACCGCAGAAATTTCCAAGACATACCGGTAGAAGTAGTGCGTGTTATTGATAAAATTCCAAAGTTCGGTAAAGAAGCTGCAAAAAAAGAGCTTATGAATAAAGGTTTTTCTGAAAAAGAATGTGAGGAGTATTTTACAAAAATCCAAAATTCCCCTCCTACAAAGAAGCTTCAGGAAATTTTTGAAATCTTAGAAACACAGTACGGTCTTAAACAAATCAAAAAGCCGGGCGAAGCCGGTAACTTTATTTTTGATCCAACCTTAGCCCGTGGTTTAGATTATTACACAGGAAGTATTTTTGAACTCAAAATAAGTCAAAATCCAACAGATCTCTCAATTGGCGCAGGTGGCAGATATGATAATTTAATAGGGAGTTTTTCAAAAAAAGGCATTCCGGCTGTAGGTTTTTCTTTCGGACTTGACCGCCTTATAGAACTCACGTTAAATTATGTATTCTCAAATAATTAAAAAACCTATTCCATATATTGCTATTATTTTTGCCCATTTGATTTGGGGAGCAAATTTTGTCGTAGCAAAGATGACTTTGCAGGAATTTCCACCTATGAGTTTAGCACTACTCAGGTTTGCTTTAGCCTCACTTCTGTTGGCCCCATTTTTTTTTGCTGAAACAAAAAAAGTCAAAATCGACAAAAAAGATCTTCCAAAACTTATAACCATAGGGATTTTGATAATTACACTAAATATATTGTTTTTCTTTGAAGGAATTAAGCGCACAACAGCAGTAGATGCATCAATTTTAAGTCTGGCTATCCCAATGCTAGCTGTACTCTTTGGGTGGTGGTTTTTAAAAGAAAAAGTCCGGTTGATTAATCTCTTTGGCATAGTCTTAGGATTATTAGGAGGCATAATTATTATTAGTCTGCCTCAAATGATCAACGGAGGAATAACCTCATCAATTATACTGGGAGATATCTTAATAATCCTGGCCTCAATTTCCTGGATTGCAGGCGCAACTATTTCCAAAAAAATTCTTGATAAATATTCTTCACTAACTGTGACTGCAATAGCTTTTTTAGTTGGAACCGTTTCCTTTTTAATACCTGCTGCAATTGAATATGTTCAAAACCCTGCTTGGATAAACCAAATAACCATACTTGGTATCTTGGGATTAATTTATATGACTCTTTTATCTTCTATCTCTGCATATTTCCTATTCGAATGGGGACTTTCAAAAACCTCAGTCATTGATGCTGACCTTTTCCAATACATTGAGCCATTTATAGCAACATCTCTTGCAATTTTTATCTTAAAAGAAACAATATCCATTCCTTTCCTGTTTGGCGCTTTGCTAATTGTTATAGGTGTCTATTTAGGTACATTAGCCAAAAAAGCTCACCACAAACACCACAAAGCCCACCGTGTTTGAATTTCAGAACTTTTCCTGCTATACTAGCTCATCATAAGGATCTGTTTAAGTCAGAGTTCCCGCCTTGCAGAATCTTATCTTTTTGAAAGGATTTAAAAATATGAAAACAAATATTCATCCTGATTGGTTTCCAGAAGCTAAAATTGTTTGTGCCTGTGGAACAACTTTTGAAGCAGGATCAACACTTTCTTCAATCCGGGTAGATATCTGCAGCAAGTGTCATCCGCTTTTTACCGGACAACAGAAATTTATTGACACATTAGGTCAAGTAGACAAATTTATTAAAAAAACCGAAGTTTCTAAAATCAGACAGGTGGAAAGAAAGAAGATTTTAGAAGCCAGAAAATCAAGAGTTGAAAATAAAAAGAAAAAACATCTCTCACTCAAAGATTTACTCATTAAAGCCCGCAAACAAACCCCTTCTTAGGCAGGCTAAGTCGTCAGCCATCAGACTTTTTGTTATAGTATATTTAGTCTAAAAAATAAAAATTAGAAGTTAACAACTATTATGAATTCATATCTGAAAAAACAAATTGATCAAATAAATAAACAGATTGCAGATATCAAACCATTACTTTCTGATCCTGAAATATCCGAACTTGCAGAAAAAGAGATTGAAGAGTTAGGGAGTCAAAAAGAAAAGTTAATGTCTACTGACTATCAACCTTCGTCTACTTCAAAAGTCAAAGAACAGAAAGCAAGAGACAAAGTTAATCCTGATATAGCAATTTTGGAAATAAGAAGCGCTGCTGGCGGCAATGAAGCAGGGATTTTTGCCGGGGATTTAACCAGAATGTATATAAGATTTGCTCAAAATAAAAAATGGGAAGTTGAAGAATTAAACCGATCTGAAGGTAGTTTGGGTCAGATAAAAGAAATTGTACTCAAACTTTTAGGCAAAGACGTATACGGACACCTTAAATATGAATCAGGTGTTCACCGGGTACAAAGAGTACCCACTACCGAATCTTCCGGCAGAATTCATACCTCCACTGCAACAGTAGCCGTACTTCCACAGGTAGAAACAAATCAGGTTATCATAAATCCGTCCGATATAGAATTTGGAGCTTTCCGCAGCGGGGGCGCAGGAGGACAAAATGTTAATAAAGTTTCTACTGCTGTAAGGCTTAAACATATCCCAACAGGAATCGTAGTAACATGTCAAACACAAAGAAGTCAATTGCAAAATCGGGAAAATGCCTTAAATCTTCTCCGGTCTAAACTGTGGGAGATAGAACAACAAAAAGCTTCAAGCAACATTACCGAGCAGCGGTCTACACAAGTCGGCACAGGCGAAAGATCTGAAAAAATCAGAACTTACAATTTTCCCCAAAACAGAGCAACAGACCATAGAATCAATAAATCCTGGCACAATCTGGATCGGATTCTAGAAGGAAACCTAGATGGTATCATCAAAGCCCTATCAATACACTAAAGGCTGGGTTGAGTTTTATAAACTTCGATTCAAGGTCACACCTGATACTTTAATCCCACGCCCGGAAACAGAACTTCTTGTAGATGAAGTCTTGCAATTTATTTCCCAACCGCAGTCTAGAAACTGTAACTCTTCAAAAAAAAGTAACAATAAATTAAGCAGTAACAAACAATTAAGTAATAACAAAGTAAATAATAACAAAGCCAAAAACTTAAGTCCTATTATTATTCTTGATATTGGAACCGGCTCCGGAAATATTGCTATTTCTCTAGCCAAGAATTTATCACACCCATATGATAATAGACTTGATAATGAGCTTGATATTGAACTTGATAGTGAGCCTAATAATCAACCTAATAATAAATCTGAGCCTAAAGGGTCAGTCTCTCAGAACCAAAGACTCCCGGATGTGAAAATTATAGCCTCGGATATTTCTAAAAAAGCTCTAAAAATTGCCAAGCAAAATGCCAAACTGCATAAAGTTGAGGATAAAATAGAATTTGTCCAAAGTAATTTGCTTTCTAACTTAGACCTTTCTGACTTAAACTATACTTTAATCATAGTTACAAATTTACCATATATCCCAACTGGACGAATTCCCTACCTTGACCCGTCTGTGAAGGATTTCGAGCCGCACATTGCTTTAGACGGCGGCAAGGATGGCTTTGATCTTTATAGAAAATTATTTAGTCAAATCAAAGAAAAATCCTGGCAGACAAAACTAATCATCGGAGAAATTGACTATACTCACGGCGAGCTGGCAATAAATGAATCTCAAAATTATTTTCCTGACTTTCAAATTGAAACCAAAAATGATCTGACCCACAAACAAAGAATATTACTGATTAAACGCGGACTCTAAGACTGCCTTAACAATTAATTCCTTCCCGTTCCTTAAAACCGTTAGTTCGATTTGCTGACCAATCTTTCCCTTCATGATATCATCAGAAACTACGCTTTCCCCGTCAACAGGGTTTCCGTTAATTTTAACAATAATATCCCCAGCTTTAATACCTACCTTATCAGCTGGTCCATTTTCGGAAACTGCCTGGATAAACGCACCTGGAGGATCTCCGCTTAAAACAGCAATATCTTTTGAAATGAATTTGTATGTTAGTCCAAGGAAAGGCTTTAAAAACCCTTTATTTATTGATGCAATCAATTGTTTTACGGAATTAATAGGAATTGCAGAACTTAAATTATTAGATCCGACTCGTTCCAAATTTACTCCAACTACTTGTCCTGCTAAAGAAAGTAGTGGACCTCCCAAGTTATCAGAATCAATCAAAGTATCAGTTTGAATCAGACTATTTAAACTGGAAACTACACCAACTGTAACATTAATTGCTTGTTCTTTCTGTCCCATGGCAATAATTGTTTGCCCAAGCTTTAGTTCCGATGAATCACCTAGATCCAATGCTTTTAGGTTATTTGCATTAACAATCAGTAAACTTAAATCAAAATTCGGATCCTTATAGATATTTCTCACTTCAAATTTTTGTCCGTCTTTTGTTTCAACAACATACTGCCTGAAATCTGAAACAATATTTTTACTGGTAATAATAACCCCACTACTATCTACTACAAATCCTGTTCCGGTTTTTACATTATCGCTTTCTGTTCCTGCCAAACTAATTGAGACAATGGATGGTGAGGATTTTTCAACAACAGAAATCACTGCATTTTCTTCTTGAATAAGATTTTGAATTTTTAGACTTTCAGGTTTTACAGTTTTTTTGCTTACAATTGGCATCAAGCCATTAATTTGAGCCTGATAAACAATCACCGCAGAAATCACTCCCAAAAATACAGCTATAACTAAAGTCTTAATAGTTAATTTAGGCAATTTTAATTGATCCAATTAGAATCACATCTCCTTTCCTTTTTTTGCACGCAAGATAACTTTCTTTACCAACAATAGAAACAAAAACAATCTACTCCAACATCTCCAAAGCCTTATCAATCTGCGGATCTTTAGTCACATCTTCGTAGTCTCCTTCAATTTTAACATCAGGATCCAGTCCAAGACTATCATTAACCCATCTACTGCTTGGTGTTAACCATTTTGCTACAGTAATATGAATACCTGCTCCTCCTGGAAGATCCTCAGCATTTTGGATAGTTCCTTTACCAAATGATTTTTCCCCGACCAGCTTAGCCCGGTCTCTATCTTGAAGTGCACCTGCTACGATTTCCGAAGCAGATGCCGAACCTTTATTTATCAAAACCACAAGTGGTATTTTTGTAAGTTTTCCTATTTTTGAAACTTTAAAAAGCGTTTTAACTCCTTCACTATCCTCCTGCGCAACAACACTTCCCCCTTCTAAAAACTCGGAAGCTATGAAAACTGCTCCATCCAAAAATCCGCCTGGGTTATTCCGGATGTCTAAGATGATTGCCTGTGGTTTGGCAGAGAGTATTTCTGCAACTGCAAAGTTCCACTCATCTTCAGTTTTTTCTCCAAAACGGGACAATTTAATAATTGCTACTTTCTTTCCAGATTTAATCTCTTTATATGTTACAACTACACTCTTTACAACTATAGTGTCTCTGCTTATGGGAAAATCTCTAAAATCAGCTTCTCCTTCGCGGAAAACTGTTAAAGCAACCTTTGTTCCTTTTAATCCCCGTATTAAATTTACAGCTTCCGGCAGACTTATCCCAGTTGTGTCTTTATCATCGATTTTAACAATTACGTCTCCAGACTCAATACCTGCTTGCTTTGCTGGTGTACCATCAAGCGGAGCAACTACCACCAATCTTTTTTCTTTGTTAAAACCCAGTTGAATACCTACCCCGCTAAAGCTACCATTTAATTCTTCTTTGGAAAATCTTTGTTGATCAGGCGCCAAAAAAACCGTATAAGGATCCCCCAAAGAGGAAACCATTCCTGAAATAGCGCCGTAAAACAATTTATTAGGATCTATCGTTTTTTTGTCAAAATAAGTACGGGATAAAAGATCCCATGTATCCCAAAATAGTTTAAAATCAATGTTAATATTTTTAGGAGGTTCTTTATTGATTATAGAAAGTGTCGGCCGGTAAGTTGCAAGCTTAAATTGCACATCACGGTGACCCAATTGCCAACCCAGCAAAAAAGCCAAGACAACAATCAAAACTATTTTTATATCTAAAGTTTTAAGGAAATCTCTCATATAGATATTTCTAATCCGTAAACTTTACCCTATCATTTCTAAATTCGCAATCGGCATCTGAAATTTTCTTCTTCTAGTTTCAATAGTCACCAGATAATCCTTTGCCCCTGAAGGTAAAAGGCTCAAAGAATCATCAATTGATACAACTTTACCTTGTTCCCCAAGGCAGGAATTTCCAACTATCCTTACTTTTGATCCAATTTTAAGTTCTTGAGTTTCCGCTAAATGACCAGCAAATTGCGTTAATTTTTGATTAATTAATGGAGGTAATTTCGTGTTCTTTATTGTTGTTAAGCTGACTGATGAAAATGACGGAAGATTAATCATAGCTTTATTCCCGTCAATGAAAACAAATTTTCCTTCATATTCAGATAAAACCTCAAAAATATCATCACCTATCGGAATCGAACCAAAACCTTCACATATCACAACTCCAATACCTATATCATTATCCAGTTTCCTGGGGAAAACCAATCTGCCTCCAGCCATGCCCTTGTAATCTTCTGAATTGCTCCCGCCCACAATAATTCCGTTAACCCCTGTTGAAATACAAGCAGAGATCGTATCTTTAAAAAATAAGCTGCCTCCTACTAGTATTTGTCTGTAATATTTTGCTTGGATTTCTTCTTTGGATACCAAGCTATCCTTTTTTCCTAAAATATGCAGAGCCCCGTCACGGACCCTGCCAGAGCCAAACATGCCATAGATTCTACTAACCAAAGTCCTTATTATCACCCGTCCTCTTTCTGTATCTACATCTTCAACAATGCCGTAAACTCCTGCCGGTAAGTTTGTTTTCTTGGGTAAAAATGCAATTTTTAGTTCTCCGGTTTTAGTATTTAAAAAATCCAACACACCGTCTGTTGGAGAAGTCACTACTTTCTTTCCAAAAGACAACCAACTCTTCTTAAGAGCTAACAACTCGCCTCTATAAATCTTCTGATTCAACTTTCTTGTCAGGTATTTCTCAACCTCTCCAGGAGATACAGAAAGCAATGTAGACAAATTTAAAATCCGGAATCCCGGAGCAACAGTTCCGCTACCTATAATTTCATCCGGTGCAACTTGTTGACCTACTCTCGCAGTAAGAGCACCTTTACCTTCTAAGGTTCTTACAACCCGCGTTACGATATTTTTCTCAACCCGCAAACGGGTGGGTACAAAGCGTCTCATAAACTCCTCCCGTCAATCACCAAGCCTAGTTTCCCACCATAAATCTCAATCGCATTTGCCTCCTTGCCCAAAACTTTACCTTTGTGAAGTCTATATCCTATTTCGCATCTGTCTTTGAGACAAGGCAACACTGCTAAATTTCCCGGACGGATCTCATAATTTTTTCCCAGCAATCGACAACTCATCAGTGCTTTTTGATCTTCAAATTGCGGCAAAATAACAGACCCTACAATTTCATCATCATTACCTGTCAAAACTATAGTCCAGATATCCTGAAACCAATCCTTCCTTGCTCTATTTAGCAACAATGCGTCTATAAAAACTGTTGTTAAAACAGCGAGATTAGGAACAAAATCAAGAAACCTTGAAGGAATTAGGATTTTCCGCAATGTAGTATTTAAAAAAGAATTATCACCAAGCAAAGCGTTTGTTTTTTGAACGCCCCTTAAGACATTCATTTTTAGTGCTTCACGCAGGATAGCTAAATCTATCTGCATGTCTTGTTTAGTCATAGGAAGGCTTTGAGGATATAAAATTTTATTTGCCAAGTAATTTTTTAGTTGAATTAATTGAGGTGTTGGTTTTAACCAGGAAGACACAGCTTCAATCGAAATTTGATCCAAATCATCAAAGCTGTTGAAAAGACTTATTGGAACAATGGGCATAGATCTAGTTTACCATGTTCCTCAAATCTTAGGAGTAAAAAGAAGAAGAGCCAAATGTCTTGCATATTTTATCTGTTTAGTGACTATTCGCTGATGCTTGCTACAAAGATTACTCTTTGCTTTTGGCACTATCTTTGCCCGATCAGTTACAAAACGACGCAAAACATTCATATCAGTATATAAAGGATTTGTTTTGTTTTGACAAAATAGACAAACTCTTTTAGACTTGCCGTCTTTTTTTAACTCTTTTGTTTGTTCTACTGCTTCTTCTTTTTCTTTTACAGGTTTTTCTTTTACAGAAACTGTAGGTTTAGAAATTATTCTTTTAATCTTTTTCTCTGTCATATTATTTTTAATCTACACACAACACGTTACAAGAAACGTAGCGATGTAATTGTATGCGATTATAACGCAACAAGTTACAAGAAGTAAAGTGATTGATTGCAAAAATGCTTGTGTTTATTTTTATATTATTCAGATTAAGGAGAGAAAAAAGGAGTTAAGCTAAAATGGAAGATCGTCTTCAACTTCTTCTTGTGGAGCTTTTTCTTCTGAAACAGATTTCTTTTCTTTAGTTTCTTTAGTTTCCTTAGTTGTTAGTTCAACTTCATCCTCTGTTTCGTCTTTAACTGTAGCTTTCTTTTTTTGTTCTTCTGTTTCAATCTTAGAATATCCTGCTTCCTCGCCCTCTGGTGCTTCCGCTTTTTCCCCGTAACTTTTGGGAGTCAGTATAATCATATCCCCTATCACAATTTCCGTACTCTGTCTTTTGGTGCCGTCTTGTGCTTCCCAAGACTTAGTTTGCAATCTGCCGGAAATAAATACCTTCATGCCTTTTTTGAGCAGTTGATTACAAAGCTCTGCCAACTTATTCCAGGCTATTAATTTATGAAAATCTGCTTCTTCCCTGCGCTCGCCTTCCGTAACATAAGTTCGATTGGTAGCCATACCAAAAGTAACAACTGCAGCACCATTAGGGGTGTATCGAAGTTCAGGGTCTCTTGTTAAATTACCTATTAGTTCAACTCTATTCCAGGATCTGCTTGCCATTTAAATTTACCCTCTCGTTTACTCTCTTACCAAAAGGTATCGTAAAATATTTTCTTCTACTTTTAAGCTTTTGTCAAGGTCTTTTGCGTCTTTTGGGTCTACTTGAATTTCAAAATGAGCATAATAACCAGAGGTTTGCTTTTTAATGGGATAAGCCAAAGAACGCACTCCCCAAAGATCTTCCTTTGTAACTTTACCAGCAGCGCCTACTAGTTTTTTTATAATGGAATCTAAAAGACTTTTTCTTTCTTTTTCATCCAAATTCGGTTTTAAAACTAATGTTAAATAATATGAGTTCATATTTCTTGTGTGTAATTGTACTAAGAAAAGATTAATAATTCAATAGAAGGTTATCCAAAGAAAAAATTATTCAAAACTAGTGATATACATAAACATACATAAACAGTTTAGCAAGTTAAACAAAAATCAACTGCTAACGAAAAATTCAATCACATCTCCGTCTTTGACCGCATAATCTCTTCCTTCTGTTCTTACCCAACCATTCTGCTTTGCAAGAACGTAAGAACCAGCCTCAATTAATTTTCCGCATTCAATGACCTGTGCTCTTATAAAATTTTTCTCAAAATCACTGTGGATAACTCCAGCCGCTTGAGGTGCCTTGGTTCCACTTTTTACAGTCCAAGCCCGAACTTCTTTTTTCCCTGCAGTTAAAAAAGAAATTAAGTTTAAAAGATCGTAGGCTTTCACAATCAATCTTTCCAGTCCTGTTTTCTCTATTCCAACCTCCTTTAAATACTCCAACCGATCTTCGTCAGATAAATCTGCTAATTCCTCTTCCAACTTAGCTGAAATTACTAATTTGTTCCCATTAATATCACCGCCATGAAGTTGCAAACCGTAATTTTCTTCAGAAACATTATAGACATATAAAATAGGTTTTATGAATAAAAGTGGCAAATGCACAAACCAATCTTTCAGTCTTTCGTCTGTTAGAACATGAGCAAAATCAAAAGACCCAATTTCCCCTTTCTCCAACTCCCTTTTCGCCTTATTTAAAATGTCCAATTTTATCTGATCCAAAGCATCCTTGCTAATTTTAGCTTGTTTCTCTTGCACCACAACTAATTTTTCAATTACTTGCAGGTCTGCCAAAGCAAGTTCTGTTTCTACTGTTAATATATCTGAATCAGGGTTCTCACTTCCTTCTCTAATAATATTTTCATCTTCAAAATCTCTTACCACTTCTATAATGGCATCTACTTCTCTGATATGGGATAAAAATTGGTTGCCTAGTCCTGCTCCTTTTGAAGCTCCTTTGACTAAACCGGCAATATCTACAAACTGAACAACAGCAGACACGATTGGAGGCAGATTTTCCATCTTTTCCTCACGAACCACAAGATCTGCAAGCAATGAAAGACGAACATCCGGCACAGCGACCACCCCAATATTTGGTTCAACTGTAGCAAAAGGAAAATTGGCAGAAAAAGCTACTCTTTTTTTTAAAAGAGCATTAAATAAAGTTGATTTACCAACATTAGGAAGTCCGACTATCCCTACTTTTAAGGATGACATAATTGAAGATTATACTCTAATTTGCTTTCAAGATTCTACTAAACTATAATTAACTGCCCAAAATATGCAGTTTAAGAAAACAATTTTATTGGGAAAAATCAAGTCTGCCTGGTTTCCTACAGATCAATCTAAATATATTTTTCTACTTATTTTTGTTATCTCTTTGCTGGCTTTAGTCTTAAGGGTATGGGGAATCAGTAACAAGGAATTCTGGTATGATGAAGCATACACCGGCATCTTAGCTAATTTACCTTTTAACCAATTTACGCAAGTTTTCAAATATGATGTTCATCCCCCTTTATATATAACAATACTCAGATCCTGGATCTTGATTTTTGGTAATTCAGATCTGGCAATTAGGATGTTTTCTGTTTTTAGCGGTGTACTTCTTATACCTGCTTCTTATTTTTTGGCTTCCGGCTTAAATATCGCTAAAAAAAGGCCTTCTATTAAATTTATTGTTCCCTTAATCTTTGCCGTCAATCCGTTTTTTGTGGAATATGCTAAGGAAGCCAGAGACTACTCTTTAACAGCATTAATGTTTTCAGTATTATTTATTTTCTATTATTCAACTTCTAAAACCAGACATCTTAATTTGAAATGGGTAGCCACCAGTTTAATTATAGTCGCCACTTTCTTGACCCATTATCTAACTATTATTGGCATAATTTTTCTGTTCCTTTTCGATCTGTTCTTTGCTAACAAAAAATCCCTAGCCAAAACTCTACTAATTTATTTAACAACAATTGGAATATTTTCAGGCTTTATGGTTTTGTATTTACCAACTCTACTTACACAATATCAAAACGCCCCACTTCTGGGGTGGATCCCAATTTCACAACCGCAAAGATTGGCTACAACTATTTACATTTTCTTATTTGGCGTTAAAACAAACTCGCTAGGAGTTCCACCAGCTCTAAAATTATCACCCTATATACAACCTGAAGCATTGGGTTTTATAATCCTGACTATATTTAGTCTAAGTCTGGGATATTATTTTGGCAAAAAATATCAGCTTTTCAGAAAAGATTTAATTCTACTTAGCTTTATCTCAATACTGCCTATTCTTACTGTTATGGGCTTGCAAATTTTTAATAAAAGGCTTTTCTTGGAAAGATATTTAACACCTTACGCTGTTGTGTTTATCGTATTATGTATCACATTATCCTTGAATCTTAAAAGGATTTATAAATATTCTTTTCTGACATTGTATATTTTTACCTCTTTGTATCTAATTACAACAATACATTATGAAAGTACTGGTTTTGCACAATTAACTGAAAAGCTCCAAGTGCTAAATACACCTAATGTACAGTTAATAGTTTCCAATCCAATTGAATTTGTTGTTGCTAAATACTATCTTGCGAGCAAACCTAACATCAAAGTCAGAATATATAACCCTAAGGAAAATTATGATAGTTGGGAGGTTATCCAAAAAAGTGAAGTGATGAAAAATTATAGTGAATTAGATGGAAAACAGAGAATATTTGTATATGATAATTCGAAAAAACCTGACATTTGGTATAGACAAAGTGTCAATATTGGCAAACTATATGTTTATTCAACTCTCCCTATCTTTGATACGAGCTTAGCATTTAAAAAATAGGTTTGGAAACGGATTATTCTTCCCAACTTATCCCTTTCAAGAATTATCCTACTTTTTCTTAATTTTGGTAGTTTGAATTTAAGCATAAATGGGCTGTAAATAACCTTGTTTTGTTTGATTGTATCTCTCCTATTCCAATTTCTAAACTCATACGAAGAGATTATAGCAAGATTTGAGCAAGATTTATATTAAAGAAAGGAGGGCTATATTCATGTATTATTTATACTGGCTTAACATAATTACAGTCCTATCTTTTACTTTCCCATGCGCCTTTTCATCATCACTAATAAGCTTACAGCCTTCATATTGTGCCAGAGCCAAAAAGTAGGCATCATAGGAAGCAAGATTATATTGTTCCATGAGCCTAGCAGCAATTTCTAAAACAGGCAAAGACGTTTCTACAATGGTGACTGGAGATTTATACAGTTCACTTAATATTAAATAAGAACTCTCGGGAGATGAACCTTTCCCTTTAATAAACACATTTAGTAGTTCAAGAAATAAAATATCCGGCAAAATGATGTTGATCTTACCGGCGCTCAAATCTTGCCAGACTCTTTTGGCTTCCGAAACATGAAATTCTTTTGAGCGGTGAAACCATTGCACCGCGACAGAGGTATCCAAAACATATGTATGCATATTAAAAATGGGTATCCCTGTCGTGTCTTAAAAAGTCTGTTAATTTAATATCCTGTTTACCGGTTTTACTAAAAGCTTCCATATCTTTATAAATTTTATCCCATTCTTTTTTAGTTAATTTCTTTTTGGGGTGCTGTGGGTGGGATATAGGTAACTTTTCCACCCTAAAACCATCCTGGATGGTGACAATCTTTACCATAACTTCATCTTCAGGCCAATTTAAGGCTTTTCTTACCTCTTGGGGAACAGTTAATTGTCCTCTTTCTCTGACTTTAGAAACAGCCTGTATATAATTCATACTAATGAGATTATCATACTAGTGCGATTTTGTCAACTTTTTGAAATAAACTTTTTGAAATAAACTCTAGAAGAATGTAGTACCCACAATCTTAGGAAGTGAATTTTAACATACCAGGGAATTGCAATCGTTCTTTGAGCTTACGACTACGTTTTACATTTATAGTATGAAAAGTCTGTTTTTTCCAGAGAACAAGAATAAAAACCAAGAATCTTTAAGATTTTTTTTGATTTCTATGCGTAACTAACTTTAGCAATGCTCCTCTTGAGGAAATTCTAAGATCCAAATGTCCCTAGATTAGACGTAAAACATTACCTCTAACCCCTGCAGATTCAGTCTGAATTTAAGAACGAAAAAAAATAATCAGCCTTAAATAATCAGCCTTAAAATACTTTCAATTTGACAAATAAGTAAAAATAAACCACTATTAAATTATCAATTAGATATTAGATATTTAAAATATAGAAAGATGAATAAAGAAACTGCCCAAAAAGGTATTGTTTTCATACCACTGATCTTTGCATTCGTAGTAGTTGGTGTTACCAGCTATGTAATCGGAGTAAAAACAGGCATTGTACCGTTTATTGCTGCACCTTCATCTTCGGGACAAATCATTGGGCCTTATACCCGTCAGCCTGCTGCACCAACACCAACTTCCACGTCAAATCAAAATTCAAACGCAAATTCAAAAGAATACACACAAAACTCATCAGCTAATCAAACATCACCCAAGCCAACACTCTCCCCTCAAGTTGCAACAGATATTAAAGATAACTGGAAAACTTATAGCAGCGGACAGTACGGCTATGAGGTTTCCTACCCTGCTGACTGGGAGCTTTTTGACGGCAATACTGAAACATCCCGTAAAACACTTATAAAACAAAACACTGATTTAGGTTATGTTGACATCCAGGCCTTTATTGATGAGGGTCTTTCGGAAAAAGGCAAAATACAGGAAGCAATCAATGCTGTAGAACAAAAACTCAAAAACGACCAAAACATGAAAGTCAACGAATTCAAGTCGTCTATTGAAGGTGAAATAGGCGGTTATATTGCTCAAGGTGAACAGACCATCGATGGAGATCAGTATAATTTTGAAAATAGAGGCTTACTTGGAACAAACGGCAAAATACTTCTCTTTCACGGAGTCTACAAAAAAATTGCACCTGAGGATTATTTGCAGAAAATTAGAAAGATAATGACAAGCTTTCAAACAGATTAAATCAAACAGATTAAGTCTTGACAAACAATTTTATTTCAGTAATTATTAAATTAATGGTTAAACCAGCCCAAACCAAATTAACCTTCAATCAAAAAGGGATTGTTGACCCAAAAATAATCATCGGAGGAGTAATTGCTTTAGTAGTAGTCTTTTTTATAGCTACCGGAAACTTCAAATTCTCAGCATCTGTTGATAAAAGTGTAAATGAAGATACTGATAAGTCTGCTGTTCAAGAAAACCAGCAACAACCTGTCCCGGATATAGAAACTAAACCAAAAACTTATCAAAGCGCAGAGCATGGCATTGCTCTTGAATATCCAGCAACCTGGAGTCTAAAGGAAAATCCTAATCAGCAATTTGTGGCAGTATTCCGTTCACCTAAGGAATCAAGTAGTGATAATTTTATGGATTTCTTAGCTATCAAAGTAATCGATATTTCTTCAAATCCTGACTATACTCTACAGGAAATAGCAGATTTGTGGGAAAATCAAACAAGAGATGAATCTGAAGAGGAACAATTTAATGTTGTTGACAGAATATCAACTAATTTAGCAGGAGAAGAAACTAGGGATATTCTGTATACTGCAAAGGTTGATGAGGGCAACGGACAAGGATTAGTAAGGATTGTTTTAAAAAACAACAAAGCATACATTTTCCAATACAACGCTATGGCTGATTCTTATGATAAATTCTTACCTGATGTAGAAGCAATTTTATCCACAGTCAGAATCTAGTTTTATATCCTTAATCCTCACGGCTTATTTTATATTGGCTGCCATCATTTAAGGTTGTTGAAATGGTATAACTTTTACCGTTACTGGTAAAATCATAAGGTTTATTAGTTTTAGGATTTAAGGGAACAGTTTTTATAATATTTGCTTTTACCAGTTCTTCCAAGGTTTTTGGGTAAACTTCCTTTTCGGTAAAATAAAGCTCCATGGCTATTTTCAACTGGTTCATATCTGATTTGATGATATTATCAGCCGCTTCTTCTCTAACATTAAAGATATTTGTAGATTTTTCAGTTTCACCTTGAGTTTTA
Organism: Patescibacteria group bacterium; assembly: GCA_018816815.1. Taxonomy (GTDB): domain Bacteria; phylum Patescibacteriota; class Microgenomatia; order Daviesbacterales; family UBA10151; genus UBA10151. The sequence goes on along the minus strand of JAHIVD010000060.1, from coordinate 9,823 downwards.
TCACTATCTTTCTGGGTTTTATCCTGAGTGCTGCTATTATCTTTATTATCCTTGAAACCCAAAACCATTCCTTTAATTTTTGCTTCATCGGTAGTTTTAAGCATTACCAAAACTTTCAGCGTACTTCCTTCAACGAAAAACGCGGAAGAGTTTCCCTCATGAATAATCAAACTTGCTCCTTCGATTTGTTTTTTATCCCCTGTAGTTTCAAGCATCAAACTAAACTTGGCCTTTTGGGCCTGAGTGTTGTTTTGATACACTAATTTCAGAAGATAATCATCCGACGAAATCGTACACTTCTCGCCTGAAACAGGTGCAATCCCTGAAGCATCATAAACTTGCTTTAAAGAAACCAGAGTTAACGGATCACAAGTAACGCCTATCTTGCCTTTGAGAAAAGGAAATATGTCAGTTAACGGGGATTTTTGATAAACCGTCCATCCGATTAAGGCAACAACAGCCAATACAATCAATATAGGTACCAGATGAACAGCACCTTTTTCTTTTATCATATGCAAATTATCCCCCAGCTGCATTTTTTCTCATTGACCAAAATAGAATCAGAAACTTCGCTTTTTTGAAAACTTGATTCAAAATCGGCCGGGGTAATTGCCATTTCCACCACAGATGAGTTGGCGTACATTTTTTCTTTGGAGAAGTAAATAATGCCGGAAACATCCATGTACCCTTCCTGCTTGGGAGAAACTTTAGAATAAATAGTAAGTTGATGATGTGGAGGCAAAACATATGAGTTGCCGCCCAATCTTTTGGCATTAAGTGTGCCGATAACAGTAGTTAGAGGATTGGTACCGTTAACAGGACTACAGGAAAGTGTGTATTTTTTCTCTTCCAGCTTAAAAGTGTTTGCCAGTTGTCCAGGATAGGTAATTCCGGCTACAACCGCCATTGAAAAATTGGTGTCGTTGGTAATAAATAATCTGGTTTCAACATCTTTGCCGACTACTGCCTCCGGCACTTTTCCGGCGGTTGACCCTTGAACTTCCAACTTAATATCTAAACCTCCGGGTACTTTGGTTGATTTAATCAAATTATCTTCAAGTTTGTCATAAACATTTATCCAGATTTCTTCTTGCATGTATTCCATCTGATCATTAAAAATTTCCTGAGCCAACTTTTCATCACTTATTTGTTTTGGATTATCAGAAGTAGCAGCGCTGCATTTATGATCCACGCAAACCCCTTTGGCGCATTGATCGCTTCTGATGCATTCTCCCTCAATAATTCTTCCGCTACTGCAGATTTTTGGTTTATAAGAACTAAAGTAAGTCGTTTCCTCTGTTCCCTTTGGCACCACCAATCTGCCATTGGGCACAGATCCGCCCGGCGGGTTCAAGAGATTAAAGATCCGATTTTGCCAATCCAGGGTATTGGCATATTGGCTGCCTTTTGAACAACAAAAATCAGCAATATTGTCACAATCTTTTGGACAGCTGGTGCAATTTTCCCCAAGCCAGTCATCGCATGATTTATCGCCGCAAACCGCTTTTTCAGTTGAAGTGCTTTTTTCTGAACTTTCCGCACATTTTTGTACATAAGGATCGCAATAGCCGGAAAAACAGGCTGATGGTTTTTCGCAGTACTCATCAACATTCCACTTAACCCGGCAATAGTATAAATCATCTTTAGTTTCACAGTATTCGTCTTTACCGCATTGGCTATCTTCTTTACAGCAAGGTTGACCGCCGCAGCAAATACCTTTACCGCAATTATCTGATTTACATTGATCACTGCTTGTACAGGATGTACCATTGTCTAATTTGGGAATGCAATAATAACGGTTTTTAGACGTCGAACAATATTGCTCTTTTGAACAATCATTACTATCCAAACAGCAGGTTTTATTTTTAATGCAGCAGCGGGAATTTTTACAATTACCTGACTTGCAATCAGAATTAATTTTGCAGGATTGCCCATCAGCTTTTTTGGAAACCGGAGCAGGAGTAGATTTCGGTTTTGAGGTTGGTAAAACTTTAACTGCGGGGGCTTGTGTTGATGTTGGAGCACTTTGTTGAGAAGTAGAACTGCTTCCTCCACAGCTTGAAGTTAATCCGCTGGGATTAAATCCCTGGGCATCAGCTTTGCTCATACAAACATCAGCAAAGCTGGCCCAAATACAACTGCTGTCTGAAACACAGCTTGAACAACTTACATGACTGCTGCAACTGGCCAAAACAGTTTGAGGAATTAAAAATAGACTAAGTATAAAAACAATTATTGCAAAAACTGCTTTTAGAACAGGTTGTTTCATCTGCTTTATAGCGTCTCATGTTTGTTGAAAAAAATCAAACTATTATTTCCAGAAAAAGATACACGCTCTTAAAGTTAATTAGAATATTGATGAAACCAATATTTTACTCTAATATAAGATTATGGCTTACACAAAAAAACAACCTATTGATTATAAAAAGATTACTTTATTTTTTATACCTGCTCTAATCATTATCTATTTGACCTATGCTATCTTTTGGTATCAAAAGCAAAATACTTTTTTCTTTTCAAAAGATTTTCAATTCCCCCCGCAAGCCAAACAAGAACTTAATACTCAGCTTCAATTAATGCTTACTCCAGATCCTTAAAACACTTTTTGACTCTTTTGAGCCTCCAGCTGGTCATTATCTTTAACAGTTACAGTCACAACTGCATCAATACATTCCCCGGGGGTATTGTAACGCCATTCAACTTGGGAACTATTGATTAAACCTGTAAAATACCCACAATTAATCTGCCAATTATAAATCAGAGGCCCGTTTTCAGGATCAGAGGCATTAACTGATAATAAATATCTATGGGGAACATCTTCATAATTCTGATGAAGTTGAATGTAGGAAAACGAATCAAACACTGGCGGACTACCAACTTTCTTTGATTGATCCAGGATGGGTGTATCTTTTGTTTGTTCTGTTTCAGGTAAATACTCAAATTCAATTATTGCCGGCTGGCTGCTGTTGCCGTCTTCGTCTATCACTTCAACTTTGATTTTTCCTTTCCCGACAGGGATTTTTCCTCCTAAGGTGTCTGCTTTCCAATTTATATCTAAAGAGGTTTTATAAGGTAATTCTTTCTCGCTATTATTAACATCCAGTTTGACAGGTACTTTACCATCATAACCCTGGCCTTTTTCATCAATAATCACTCTGCCTGTATTATCTTCAACTATAATTTTTATTTTTACGGCTTGAGTTCTATTTTCAGAAATTGTCAAAGATATTTTTGTACCCTGGTTCCCGAATTGACTGGGAGATAAATCTACTTTTTCTATTAAAGGAGGCAGTTTTTGTGAGATTAGCTGTAGTTGCCCGCTACTGTATAAAACTGCCACATTAAAACCATAGTATATTAAAGAATAATCTTTATTACTTAAAGATTTTAATCCAAAAGTATCACCCACTGATCCATAACTTCCCCAACTGTTCCAATTAGTATTTTTAGCCCAATATTGGTCATAAAAGCTGTCACTATTTAAGAGATTGTTAAGGGCTTGCCTGACTACTGTCATATATTGATCAACCTGAGGTAGCAGCCTGGGTGTCATTCCTAATGTCAATGGTATCCTGTTTTGATAAGCCAAGCGGTCAACGATTGTTTCATAGTTATCAACATGAACAGTTTTAATAAAATTAAAAGGGAAGGGAACTAAATTGTTCTTAAAACTTGACTGAGCTTGCGTTTTGGCAGAGGATCCTGTCCCAAAATATTCCTCACTACCATCTCCATGAGGACAAACTCTCACATGAGAAGGAACAGAAGCATCGGCAGTTAAGTGAAGCAGAACTCCAACTCTATGATAAGACTTAAGAAAATCTGAAGCATTGTATTCTTCTAAAAGCTTTTTCCAATGAGCAGTTTGATCACCAAACCAACCTGATTGGTTGTTTGAATTATTAGCCAGTTTATCTGACCCCTGATGAGCCTCTTTCTCATCAGAATCCCCTTTCAAAATATCTTTTTTAAACCGAATTAAATCGGGATAGTTTGTCTGATTAATATTACCTACCAGATGAGCATTTTCAGTAATAATACTGTGCGTATCAGTAAAAAAGACAAAAGATCCTAATTTATAGTCAGTACTATCATAAGCCAAAATAGTTTGGGGGATTACAAATAAACCAAGTATAAAAACAATTATTGCAAAGGCTGCGTTCAAAACAGGCAGTTTCATCTGATATAGCGTCTCATTTTTTTCATCAGAAATCAAATTATTGCGGATAAATAACCTTAATTTATGGATTTAAAAAAACAATGGATAAATTAAGGATAGCGGCAAAAGCTACCCAGAGCAGATATGGAATTAACAAATTTCCTGCTAACTTATTAATTTTGGCAAAAGCTTTAATGGTTAGAAAAATTGTTACCCATAAAGGCAATATATCCACAAAAGCCAGAGTTGGATTTTGAAATCCAAAAAAGATAATAGACCATGAAACATTTAGAACAAGCTGAGTAGCAAAGATTTTAACTGCTTTGATTTTTTCACTTTGAAATTTGCACTTTGAAATTTGAACCAAATACAGCGCTATCCCCATCACAATATAGAGAGTTATCCAAACCGGGCCAAAAATCCAGTTTGGAGGAGAAAAGAAAGGTTTATTTAAAGTTGCATACCAAGTAGAAACGGAGGATGTTGTAAAAAACGACCCCAATACCCCTGCCCCTAAACAAAAACCGATGGATAAAATAAGTTGCGGAATCTTAATAAGCATACACTTATTATATTTGAATTTTAGAAAAAAGATAGCTGCCGATCAGTAAAAATAAACCTGTAACCACGCTCAAAACCAAAAGATCTACTGTTAAGCCAAAATACGCATCGTTAATCAAAGTCCCTCTTAAACCATCCACACCGTAAGAAAGAGGATTAATACTCACAATTATCAACAAAATTTTAGGTATCTCTGAAAGAGGAAAAAGGGCGCCGGATAAGAAAAAAAGCGGCATAACTAAAAAATTCATGATAAGATGAAATCCCTGCGCATCTTCCAGTAGCGAAGCAATTGTTATCCCAAGCGCTGTAAAAAGAATAGCTATTAAGAAAATAAAAACAAGTGCCAACGGTAAAAGAGCAAGATTCTGTATTCTAAATCCAACGATTAGCGAAATTAAAAAGATAATAAATCCTTGAATTGCTGCCACTGTTGCTCCACCAAAAGTCTTACCCAGCATAATTTCAAATCGTGAAACAGGTGCTACCAAAGTTATCTTTAGAAAACCAAACTGTCTATCCCAAATTACTTGAACACCGGAAAAAACCGCTGTGAAGAGGATTTCCATACAAATAACTCCGGGAACAAGAAATTGAAAATAGTTACCAGCACCTGCCCGTGCAAAAACCGGGCCTAAACCAAAACCAAGGACTATCAAAAAAAGCATTGGTCGACCAAGTGATCCCACGATACGCGACCGGGATCTTAAATGTCGCTTAAGTTCTCTCAGCCAAAGAGTATAAATAACACTCATCTTCGTCTCCAAACTCGTCTTCTTGTGCGCATTTTTTCCACTCCATCTGCCTTTTCTTCCCGAATTTTCTTCCCGGTAAGTTTTAAGAATGTCTCCTCAAGGGTTGAAGACTGAGTCTTGTTTTTCAAATCAGTCACTGTTCCCTGAGCAATAATCTTCCCTTGATCAATGATGGCTATCTTTTGAGCTACTCTTTCTGCTTCCTCCATGTAATGGGTAGTAAAAAAGATGGTAATTTTTTCGCTTTGATTAAGATTTTTAATATAATTCCAGATATGATTTCTGGTTTGAGGATCAAGCCCCAATGTTGGTTCATCTAAAAAGAAAATTTTCGGATGATGTAGAAAACCTCTGGCAATTTCCAGTCTTCTCTTCATCCCCCCGGAAAATGTTTTCACCAGGTTGTCTTTTCTTTCCCAAAGTTCCACAAATTTTAGAAGTTTTTCAATTCTTGTTCTTCTTAAATCTCTTGGAACTTTATAAAGCATCCCATGAAATCCCATATTCTCGTAAGCAGTCAGTTCATCATCCAATGACGGATCTTGAAAAACAACTCCAAGGGAACGTCTGACTGTGAATTGCTCCAAAATCGGATCATGGCCGTCTAGGGACATCTTACCCTTAGTTGGCAAAAGAAGAGTTGTTAACATTTTAATCGTCGTACTCTTACCAGCACCGTTTGGTCCTAAAAAGGCAAAAATTTCACCTCTTTTGACTGTAAAAGAAATATTATCAACGGCTGTGAAATCTTTAAATTTTTTGGTGAGATTAGTAACCTCAATAATAGTTTTATCTGTTGACATAAGCAATACTCTATTATAGCTTATCAAAAATAGAGATTCGAGACAGTTGTGGTGTTACTTAATGTTAATTAACAAACTAGCGCAATCATAATATAGCGTAATAGGAATTTAGTCTGAATTCCGACTTATCTCCCAGTAAAGTTAAAGGTAATTCATTTAACAAAAATCAAAACAGACATAACTAAAAAAAGATAAAAACTAATCCAGCTAATTGTCCAAAAAAGCAAAGGAAAAGCTTCATTGTATCTTTTTTCCCAAAATAGAAAACCTGCTCTGCCTAAAACTAAAAGAGCGGAAATAGTAGCTGATAAAACAAATATCAAAAGAAGAAGGATTGGACCAAAATAATTATTCATTTTACCAAATATTTGATTCCCGAAAGCAAAGATTAAAGAAACAATACTAATATAGATAAGCAGTCCTGTGGCTTGCAGAAAAGCCAGAAAAGGGAGAGAAAACTTTTTCATCTTTTGGTATTTTACCATTACCCACAAATCAAATTGGTTTAACTTTTGAAAAAACAAAAAAGTTAAAAATTAATTAAGAATCAGTCTGTTTCACCTGTTAGAAGCGCGTCAATAATATCGTGCGGCAGAGTTGCTGCATTAAGAAGAGCTTTTCTAACAAGTGATCCAATCTCTGATCCTATCTCATCAGCGGCCTGCAGTGTACCCATAGTAGCTTGCTTTGCTAAATTTCCACTATCCTCACCGATTTTTCCTGCTGCCTCAATAGCACCCTCTACTGTAGAAACCGCTACCTCTCCAACATCACCGCCTACAGAAACGGCTGTTTTAATTGCTTCTTTTGATACTTCACCTGTTGCAGCAACTGTATCTCCTCCTGCAACTTTAACTCCTTCAATAGCACCTGCTACAAAACCTGTTGCAGCTTGAGTGACTGATGCCCCTGTTTCAGAGGCTGCTGTTATTCCTTCTAAAACCACTTTACCTGCTGTATCTATTGATGTTGTTGCAACTTCTCCGCCTGCCTGGACAGTTTTAACTACAGTATCCTTTGCCACATCTCTGGTTGTAGAAACAACATCGCCTGCGCTAGAAACTACGGAAGATAATGCATTTTTTAAATCATCAGTTAAATTTGACATTGACATCTATTAATTAGTGTAACATAGTCTTGGAATTTCTGTCAATGTCTGCTGGTTTCATTTCCGACTTCACGAAAACCATGGAATTTTAATCCGCGGGTGAAGAAGCGAAGCAAAAGAAAAAAACTCTCCGAAGAAAACCAAGGGGTTATCTCAACTCTTAATTGTTCGTTATTTGACCGGACTGGAGGTTGGCACTAAAATACATTGACCAGTGCAGATATTACAGTCTGGATTATCATCAGGACAATATATTAAGGTACAGCTTTGAATCTGACATTGATAGCCTACAGGACAATCAGGATTGACTGAGGAACAACTAGGCGGTGGTGTTGGGACAGGTGTAGGTGTAGGTGTAGGTGTAGGTGTAGGTGTTGGGGTTGGGGTTGGGGTAGGAGTTGGTCTTGGAGCACTACGAACAAAACTGCTATGAATTGGGCTTACTACATCTGTATCGCTGAATATTTTCCAATACATTAAAGTTCCGGGCCGATAGAGAGTCCACATGTTTAAATAAGGTATAACTATCGGAGAGCCTTGGTGATACCAGGGAGTTCTTATGCTATTAAAATCATCCGGAACGCTAGGCAGCGGGGAAAGAAATACTCTAAATGAACCGGAAGGTGTAAAACCATTATCAGTAAAGGAGATAACTGCCGAATCACTGTAAAGAATTCCTGCCAGATCATCAAATGTATAACAGTTGGTAACAACATCACTTTGAATCGGGCTTTTTTCGCCTGTTTGGGTAACTATTTGCCAGTATAAAGTTCTTCCGCAGGTATATTCACTCCATGTATTTAAATTATGCATAACAATCGGAGGATTATATGACTCCCAACCGCTGTTTATAATTAGACAAGGCAAAAGAGGTAAAGGAGAGATAACAACTTTAAATAGATTAGATCCTACAACACCATTATTATAAGTAAAATTAAAAGTTCCTGTAGTATGATCAAACCCTCCCGAAAGATCGGTAAATTTAGATGTAGTATCAAACGCACTTATTTTACCATGTTGTAAAAACATCAAAATCACTGCAAACATCATTACAAACAATGCTTTAATTACTGGTTTGCTACTCATATGTGAAGTGCACTTTAACCTATAGAATTCACTTTGTCAAGAACGACAAACTACTAGGCGCTTTGATGTTATACCCCCAAGAAATTCTTGTCATGCTATATTGCGACCGCGTAAACCTGCTATTCAGCATCTGGTGCTTTAGTATTCAATTTGATATATTAATGTTGCATTATTACATTCATGAAAATCGGATTTTTTGAAAGCAATAACGAAACAGAAATAAACTTTTTCAAAACTCGTCTCTCTGAGCACAAGCTTACATTTAGCAATGAACCGCTTACAAGCGAAAATCTTCCGGATGATAAAAGTCTTGAAATCGCAGCCATTTTTGTTAACTGCCAGGTTGATAAAAATGTTATAAATTCCCTTCCCAATTTAAAAGCAATCATTGTCCGCGCTACCGGCTTTGACAATGTTGATATAGCTTTTTGCAAACAAAAAAACATTATAGTTTCAAATGTTCCGGCATATGGATCTCACACGGTCGCTGAATTTACATTCGCTTTAATGCTAAATGTAACCCGCAAAATATACACAGCCATAAATAGAGTTAAAATTGGACGGATATTCTCTCCTGAAGGCTTAAAAGGCTTGGATCTTTTTGGTAAAACCCTGGGAGTTATTGGAACAGGTAAAATAGGCACAAATGTTATTAAAATTGCTAAAGGCTTTGGAATGAATGTTCTGGCTTTTGACGCACATCCAGATCAAACTATGGCAGGAGGGCTTGATTTCAAATACCTGACTTTAGAAGAAGTGCTCCGCTTATCCGACATTATCACTATCCATGTCCCTTACAACAACAAAACCCACCACCTCCTTAATTCAACTAATCTCCCATTGATAAAAAAAGGGAGTATTCTTATTAATACTTCACGCGGTGCAGTTTTAGAAACAGATACACTATTTAGGCTGCTTTCCAACGGACATCTGTCTGGAGCTGGTTTAGATGTTTTAGAAGAAGAAGACGAACTAAAAGAAGAGGTTGAACTTTTAAGTAGAAATGCCATTCCGGAAGATAAATATAAAGAGATTCTGGAAAATCATATGCTGATTAATATGCCTCAGGTTATCATCACACCGCATATGGCTTTTTTTACTAAGGAGGCAATAGCATCAATCCGCAAAACAACACTCGAGAATATAAATGCATTTATCAAGGGTATTCCTTTAAACCAGGTTCAAGGATAAGCTGCAGTTTTACAAATACTAGATATGTAGCGAAATAACTCTCAGTATTTCCCCTTACCCCATTAGTTATCCTGGAGCCCTGGTAAAGTTATATATACAAGCTATGGTTTTGAATGGCAGGTCAAGGTTTTGTTGATTAGTTATCCTTCCTCTATATTTC
>JAHIVD010000059.1 GCA_018816815.1 Patescibacteria group bacterium | reverse complement strand
GAAATATAGAGGAAGGATAACTAATCAACAAAACCTTGACCTGCCATTCAAAACCATAGCTTGTATATATAACTTTACCAGGGCTCCAGGATAACTAATGGGGTAAGGGGAAATACTGAGAGTTATTTCGCTACATATCTATTTTATCAAGAATTAGATTACCATTTTTCTAACCTGTCTTTGCTCTATTTCAAATTTTACAAATTCGGTTTTTTCCAAAACAAAGAAAATTATCCAAAGGAAAGGATAGATTAGGAGGTTGATTAGGGCAGCAAAAGACTGGAGAGTTAGAAACAGCAGTATGCTTAAGCCTGCAGGAATAAAGTTTTGATAAGGTTTGATAAAATTTTGTACCTGATCTTTAACAGTTTGTTTAATTAGTTGATTGGTTAAATTAACCGGAGCCTGGGTGCTTTTTTGGGCAGTGGTTAAGTTATCTAAAACTTGAGGATCAAGCCCGGATTGTCTTACAAGTTCTGGATTTTTCTTTAAAAGCTCTATTTGCTCCTCGGTGATTTGCGGCAGATTCATTTGTTCAGTTTGGATATTATTTTCAGGTAGCGGTACCATCTCAATAGCAGTTTCTATTAGAGAATCAGGAATTTGGAAGCTGTTTTGGTTGATCATTTTGCTGGCGGAGAAAAAATAAACAATGCAAATTGCTAGTATTAAAAGCCCGGATAAACGTTTAATAGTAGGACCTAATAAACTGGATGGTTGGAAATTTAAGTAACTTTTTAATACAACATCAAGGTTTAAATTTGACAGCAGAAAGCTTAAAAAAATGCCTACTAAAAACACAACAGCTAAAGGAAAATCAATAAAACAAAAAGGAACCACAGATCCAATGATTGCAACAGGAATACTAATTCTCCAATCCTGTGCAATCGTTACTAAAAGAATAAAAAACAGGCTGGAGAGGGAAATCAAAATTAAAATATTAATTAGAAAGATTAGAGTATTTATAGAAAACGAAAAAATCAAATTATATGTTTTAAAAAGAGGAGTAGTTAGATAAATTAAGGAAATGAAAGATACTAAAAAAAGAGGAGCAAAAATAAGTTTTTTGATAACATTCATAATGTATTCTTAAAAGATTATTAAAAAAGCTATTTTAATGGTAGCATAATTTTTATAGATATTCTCGACTTCACTTGAGCAATAATGTAAGATAGCCTCATAAAGATGAAAACTTTAGTCACACATATTAATCCCCATCTGGATGATATTGCCTCAATCTGGTTTTTTAAAAAATTTCATCCTGAATTCAAAGATGCAAAAATAGAATTTGTGTCCGCATCGCGCGATCTGGCAGCGGCAGAGGAAAGCGTGGATAAAATATTTTTAGGCACAGGTGGGGGCAGGTTTGATGAGCACAAAGAAGGTCTTAGCACCTGTGCTGGTTCTTTAGTTTATGAATATTTAAAGAAAGCTGGTTTAATTTCAGAAGATGAAATTATCAGAAAAGCTCTGGAAGCTTTGGTTGAATGGAATAGACTGATAGATACCGGCAAGGCTCCTAATAGTCAGTTTGATGAATTCAGTGTGCAATCTTTTATCAGACGCAAGGATAGTAAGCCTCAAAATTCCAAGAGATCAGTAGAGCTAGGATTTGAAATTCTGGATAGAATTCTAAAAGTTTTAAAAAGAAAACAGCAAAGCATTAAAGATTGGGCCAAAAGAAAAGAGTTTTCTACAAAGTTTGGCAGATCTTTTGCTGTAATTTCCGAGACCTTAAATAGGGAGTTCTGCAGGGAACAGGAAGGAGAGTTATTTTTAATGTATCACCCGATCAATAAAGGAGTTCAGTTTTTTACTCCTTCTTTTGATATTGATTTAAAGCCAATTTATGACAAAGTTAGGGTTTTAGATCCAAAAGCTTCCTGGTTTCTGCATCAGAGCCATCATATGGTTATTTGTGGCTCCTCATCTGCGCCTGACAGTAAACCTACAAAATTGACTTTTGAAGAACTAATTGATGTCGCAAAGTCTGTTTAGTCAGTTTATTCGCGCTAAAAAAAAATTACTCCATTACTAGAAGTTTTTACCACCAGTAAGAGCAAGTCTGATTTTGTCATTATCACTCCTTGTTGGGGTTTCTGATACAATTAAGTCAAATGAAAGTAGCTTTGGCGCATGATTATTTAAGGGAATATGGCGGAGCGGAAAGAGTGTTGGAGGTTTTGCATGAGATTTTTCCTGATTCTCCTGTTTACACTGCCTATTATAACCCTGGAAGACTAGGGGAGAATGGTAAAAGGTTTAAAGGTTGGGATATTAGAACTTCCTGGTTTCAAAAATTCCCTTTTGCCAATCTGTTGCTCTCACCATTCCGTATTTTTGGACCAATGATGTTTGAAAGTTTTGATTTATCAGCATATGATTTGGTGATTTCTTCTTCATCAGCCACTCATTTGGCCAAAGCTGTGATTACCAAGCCGGAAACTTTGCATTTAAGCTATATTCATACGCCGCCCAGGTTTTTATACGGCTATGTCACTTCTTTTAATTACAAAAAACATTGGTGGACAAGAATTGGGGGAGAAATAATAAATCATTTTATGAGGATTTATGATTTTGAAGTTAGCCAGAGGCCGGATATTTTGATAGCTAATTCCAAAAATATCCAGGCAAGAATAAAAAAGTTCTACAGGAGGGATTCTATAGTAGTTTATCCGCCAGTAGATTTATCTGAATTTAAACTATCGAAAAAAACAAAAACAGGGAATAGGAAGTCAGAAGATTATTTTTTGGTTCTAAGCAGATTGGTTAGGGGGAAAGGAGTAGATGCGGTGGTGGAGGCTTGCAGGAGACTGCGATTGCCGCTGAAAGTAGTTGGTATTGGCCCGGAGTTAGAGAATTTAAAAAAACTTGCTGTTAGCTGCCAATTACCAATGTCAGCGTCAGCTAATTCCGATTATCAGGAATCATCAACACTAAATAATGAAGGTGTTATCAAGTTTCTTGGTTGGGTTTCTGATCAAGAAAGAGTCAAATTACTATTGAATGCTAAAGCTTTAATTGTTGCTGCAGAAGATGAAGATTTTGGTATTACTTCAATTGAGGCTCAAGCCGCTGGAATTCCGGTTATTGCCCCAAGGAGTGGTGGCTTTTTGGAAACAGTGATAGATCAGGATGCAAGCAGTAGACAAAAGGCAACAGGTTTGTTCTACGGCGGGTCGGGTCAAGTAACAACAAAAGCGCTGACGGAAGCTTTACAAAGATTTGAATCATTAGAGTTTAATCCTGAAGATTGTCGTAAAAATGCTGAGAGATTTTCTAAGACAAGATTTAAAAAAGAGATTTTAGACTTGGTAGAGAAAAATTTGACAAAAGTTAACAAGATAAGGTAATTTTGGTTATACCATTTATGCATCAGGTCAAACACCATATTACCCGTGCTACAGAGTTGACTGCTCTTTCTGTTTGGAAATTAATTAACGAAAAAGGATTTACTCCAGAAGATTTTTTAACAGAGGAGCAATCAAAGATAAGAGAAAAACTGATTGACCGGGCAGGCGTAGAAGCTATGCGAGCCGGCTTAACAGATATCCCTTTTGTTTTGGAAGTAGTTGGTAGCGAAGGTCGAAAACATGCGCATCAATATGGAGAAGCTCTGCCTGTGTTGGAAGGAGTTTTCGGCAGTGGAAGTCATAAACTAGATATGGTGAACGATGTAGTAGAAGGATCAAAAGCTGCTAAATTAAATAGTCCAGGAGCTGTATCTGTTATTGCAGTAGGCTCTCACAAGGGGGTAATGCCAACTCCTGCAGATATTGATTACATGGATAAACTGTTTGGTCCGCCACAGCTTCTCGGCAAAATTTCAATTGATAAACCAATAGAGGAAAATTTGGCAAAAACAGTAGATGTGTTTGGAGTGAAGCCTTCTGAAATTAATGTTGTGATAATGGATCGGGACAGAAATGCCCGTTATATCAATGCTGCGCAGAAATTTGGGGTTAATTTGATTTTAATCAAAGCAGGGGATTTTCTGCCTTCTATCTTGTCTTTTATGGACCCTGAAAAGCATAAAAAAGGAATACATTTATCTGTTGGTATTGGCGGGTTCGAGGAAGGGGTGCTTTCAGCTGTGGCTGCCAAAGCACTGAATGTAGTAGGAGAAGGACGAGGTTGGTCACCTGACAAAGAAATTCAACAAAAATATAAAAAAGCTTGGAAGCTGGATGATTTGGTTTCCGGGAAAAAAGAGGATTGTCTTGTATCAGTCTCTGCTATAACTGCTGATAACAAATGGTTAAAACTTTCTTCGGTGACAGAGAAAAAGAAAGGAAATTTAGAAGTAACTACCTTGACAGTTGACACCGGAGGTGTAAATATAAATCATAGCATTCATCATTAGTACTATTTTGTACTTGATGCAGGGTCTGGTATAGATTTTTTTGCTTTGATTTAACTTAATTTAATAGGAAGTGCAAGGAAAACAAACAAATATAGAATGAATATTTCTACACTAAAACAAACAGCTAAAGCAATGATTGCGCCAGGAAAAGGTATTCTGGCAGCAGATGAATCTGCTGGAACTATTAAAAAAAGACTGGAAAAGATTAATGTGCAGTCAAATCCTGATACTAATTTAGTCTACAGAAAAATGCTTTTTACAACACCCGGCATAGAGGAATTTATTTCAGGGGTTATTTTATATGATGAAACAATCAGGCAATCGATCTCAACTGAACAAGGAAAAAGTAACAAGATTCCAGTTCCTCAATATTTAACAGATAAAGGGATTTTGCCTGGTATTAAGGTGGATCAGGGGAAAGCGGAGATGGTTAACTCTCCCGGAGAACACATCACTAAAGGGTTGGATGGATTAAGGGATCGTTTAGTTGAGTATAGAAATATGGGAGCAAAGTTTGCCAAATGGAGGGCAGTAATTGCTATAGGAGCAGACATACCAACAGATGCCAGTATTAAAGCTAATGCAAAAGCATTGGCAGAATATGCTAGTTTTTGTCAGGAACAGGATATTGTGCCGATTGTGGAGCCGGAAGTATTAATGGATGGGAAGCATGATCTTCAAAAATGTCAAGAAGTTACAACTAAAACTTTAAAAATGGTTTTTGATGAACTTAAAAATCATGAAGTAATCTTAGAGGGGATGCTTCTAAAACCTAACATGGTTATTTCTGGTAAAGAGTCTTCAGTTCAGGCAAGTTCAAAGGAAATAGCTCAAGCCACTATTGAAACATTTTTGCGGGTTGTACCAAGAGAAGTGCCGGGAATTGTATTTCTATCCGGCGGGCAAACACCGGATGAAGCTACAGAAAATTTGAAAGAGATTAATTTAATTGGTGGTCCCTGGCAGCTGTCTTTTTCTTATGGCAGAGCATTGCAGGAAGAGACATTAAAAGCTTGGGCAGGTAAAGAAGAAAATGTTGCAGCAGCACAGAGAACTTTTCTGGAAAGATGTAAAAAAGTTTCAGTAGCCCGCTCGGCTCGCTAATGCTCGCTCAGGGTTATAACCAGACCTGCTAAATCTGTTTAATTATCACTTCAATCTTTGTTTATTAGCTTTAATCTGATTTATAATAAATAGCAGTACACAGCTAGTACGAATTAGTACTTTTGTTATTTTTGCTCTTAAGTTGGAGCAACAAGAGGAAATATATGAATAAAAAGACAGTTTTGGAAGTAAAAAACTTAGTTAAGAAGTTTGATGACTTTGTGGCTATTGATGATATTTCTTTTTCTGTGAAAGAAGGACAAATCTTTGGGTTCTTAGGCCCAAACGGTGCAGGAAAATCTACTACTATTTATTGTATTTTAGGCTTAATTGAGCCAGATGAAGGTGAAATCCAGATCTTTGGTAAGGATCTTAAGAGTTGCCGAAGCGAAATCATGACTCAGGTAAATTACGCATCAGCTGAGTTTATTTTGCCTTGGAATTTAAACATATGGGAGAATTTATTGGTCTACGCTAAATTATATGAAGTGCCAAACGGCAAAAATAGAATTAAGGAGCTTTTAGAAGTTTTTGAAATGAGTCATCTTAAAGGTAGGATTATCCGTGATCTTTCAACCGGGCAAAGAGTCAGGATTAATCTTTGTAAAGCTTTGCTTAACAAACCTAAGCTTTTGCTCCTGGATGAACCAATGGCTTCCATGGATCCTGATGTGGTTGATAAGGGGATAAAATTACTTAAACAAATTCAAAAAGAAGAGAATATGACTGTTCTTTACACTTCCCATAATATGTGGGAAATAGAACAGATTGCCAACAATATCCTTTTTATAAATCATGGAAAAATTGTGGCTTCAGGCACGCCTTTGGAACTGACTCAACAGGTATTAAGACTGGAAGCAGAGGAACCAAATTTAAGAGATGTGTTTATTCACTTATCAAGGAGCTAAAGCAAATCAATGAACCTTAAAAGAGTATCCGCTATTATTCTGCGTCATTTTTTCTTAACCATGCACCAGCTGGAGAGGTTTTTTGACGTGATTGTTTCTCCGATACTGGTTTTAGTCCTTTGGGGATTTTTGTCAAAGTATGTGCAAAATATTCAGTCTTCGACATTGGCGAGCTTTTTACTTGGAGGGATGATTTTGTGGGTGATTTTTGAAAAAGTCTCAACAGATATTGGAGTAAATTTCATGTTCGAAATTTGGGAGCGTAATATCATCAATGTTTTGGCATCTCCAATTACTTTTATTGAATTTATCTCAGCACTTCTCATCATCAGTTTAATTAAAATCCTGATTGCTTTCACCACCATGCTTTTAATGGCTGCTATTTTCTATCATTTTCAAATCACTGCTTTAGGTTTTGGATTGGTTTTACTTTGGATTAATTTATTTATTTTTGCTGCTTCTTTTGGGATTTTTAATGTATCTTTGATTTTAAGATATGGTCACTCAATAGGTCCTTTAACCTGGATTTTGCCATTTTTTGTCCAGCCTTTTGCAGCTGTTTTTTATCCAATTTCTATTTTACCGCCAATATTTCAAAAATTAGCATTTATTTTACCTATCTCTCATGTTTTTGAGGGGATGAGATATACTTTAAAGACAGGCCAATTTGATACTGCTTCTTTTTGGATAGCAACTGCCTTGAATGTAGTTTATATATTTGCCTCGGTTGGCTTTTTTGTTTATACATTTCGGAAGGTTTTAAAAAGCGGAAGATTAGTTAAGCTGATTTAGAGAGTTTTCCTAGTTTGAATTGGACTAGAGAAAAAATAATCAGACAAACTATAAGAATATAGACAGGAAAGCCATAGTGAGCAAAATTCCAATTATCTATTGTTAATAAAGTTAGTGATGCACTGATTGCTGCAGTTAAATAAACCCAACTATGTTCTGTTTCCGGATAATGAAAAGATTTAACGATTGTTGGCAGTGCTGCGAGTCCATCAGCTAAAATACTAAATGTTATAGCTATATTACCTGTTCTGGTTATATACCAAAATAGAAGACCGACAAGAGAAAGCGCTCCGCATGTAAAATCAAAACTATTTAGTTTCCATTCGGATTTTTTATTTACAAAAGATGCCAAAAAGACTAGCAGTGGAGAAAAGCCCACACCAAAAGTCATTAATGATTGAATTCCAACACCTTGTTTAATTTCTGCAGTAAAGGCAATAAGAGGCGCCAGGGCCCATACAAAAAAGGTAACTCTGTTAGGTTTGACTCTTCCTTGAATAGTTTCAATAAGATACTTAATGCTTCCTAATGCAGCGATAATTGCTCCAAGAATAACGAAGTTTTCATTTAACATATTTTAAGTATATAG
>JAHIVD010000058.1 GCA_018816815.1 Patescibacteria group bacterium | reverse complement strand
GGGGCGCAAGATTTATCACCTTTTGGCACAGGTGCTTATACTGGTGAAGAATCAGCAAAACTATTAAACGAATTGGCAAGTATAGCTATTTTAGGACATTCTGAAAGGAGAAAAAATTTCGGGGAAACAGATGAAATGGTTGGGAAAAAGACAGAACAGGCTTTAGAGAATAATATAATTCCATTAGTTTGTGTTCAAAGCGAGAAAACCTTAGCGCCTCAAAGCTGTAAGTTAGTAGCCTACGAACCTATTTGGGCTATCGGTACTGGTAGTCCGGATACACCGGAAAATGCTAATAAGACGGCGAAAGTTTTGAAAGAAAAGTATGGTCAGGACAAGGAGATTTTATATGGAGGAAGCATTACCTCTAAAAATGCCAAATCTTTTATATCTCAACCGAACATTAACGGAGTGCTAATTGGCGGAGCATCTTTAGATGCAGAGGAATTTATCAAGATATGCAATATTATGGAGCAGATTTAAGTGAGTAATTTGAGATCCTTAAGGTTGGGCAAAAGTGAAAAAGATAATCCCTTAAAAGTTAAAAGAGCGAAACGTGCAATCAAAAAATTATTTCCGATACTTATAGTAATAGGAATTTTAATATCACTTGCTATTTTTTTAACAACTTTGTCAGGAACTAATTCTTATGTTTCCTATATTATTTCTGGTACTGCGCTTAAAAGCACTGAAGGCAAGGTTAATGTTTTGCTTTTGGGAATAGCTGGCGGCACCCATGAAGGACCAACTTTAACAGATACGATTATGGTTGCTTCGTATAATCTTAAAACAGATCAGGTTTATCTTTTTTCTATTCCCAGGGACTTATGGCTACCTTCTTTTAAAAGTAAGGCGAATGCAACGTACGGGATTGGTCTTTTGCAGGGTGACGGTTTAGGGCTTTCTAAGGTAGTTATGGGAAATATTTTGGGTTTGCCGGTTCACTACGCCTTAAGAGTAGATTTTAATGGTTTTATCCAAGCGATTGATGTTCTAGGAGGCATAGATGTAGCAGTAGACCGGACTTTTGATGATTATAATTATCCGACCGAAGGCAAAGAAAATGATCTGTGTGGTTATACAGAGCAGGAGATTGAAGTTTTGCCTGATCAAGCCAAACAAATGAACATTGAACCAGGCAAACAGAAAGTTTTCATTGCGCCTGATGGTAGTATTGCAACAAATTCAGCCCAAGAAGATATGGGCGCAAAATATTTTACCTGTAGATATGAACATATCCATTTTGATAAAGGTTTAATCCATATGGATGGTGCGACTGCTTTAAAGTTTGTCCGGTCACGGCATGGAACTAATGGTGAGGCTTCGGATTTTGCAAGATCAAAAAGGCAAGAAAAAGTTCTTGAGGCAGCAAGAAACAAGGCGCTTTCTCTTGAAACGTTGATTAATCCAGCAAAAATTTCCCAGCTGCTAAAAACATTTGGTCACAGCGTTGATACTGATCTTTCTGTAAAAGATATAGTTGAGTTTTATAAATTGTTCCGTCAAGTTAATAAAATACATACCTTTGTCCTAGATGATTCCTTCAAATCCGGCTTGCCAAATGATAGAACATCATTGTTAGTTAATCCTCCGCGCAGTGATTATGGTGGTGCTTATGTGTTAATTTCACAAGATGATGATTTTTATTTCATACAAGAATATGTTAAAAAAATACTTACAGGAGAGATAGTAGATCATGAACAAAGTTCTTTTTCAGAAAAAGAGGAAGCTGCTGCTTCTTCACGGACCAGCGATTGAAGCTTCCAGAAAGAAACTGCAGGAATTAAGGAAAAGATTCAATCAAGACAGCGTAGTTGTCTATGGGAAAAACGAAGATGCTGGAGTAGTTTTGGCAAATTTGCAAACAGTATCCATCTTTGATGAAGAGAGATTAGCAATAGTAGAGAATCCATCTGATAGTTTTGGACCGCTTTTTTTAGATCACAGTTTTCAGACTGACATAATTTTGTGGTTTGATCATGTTGTGGATACAAAAAAATGGCCTGGTTTTGAATACTTATTCTTTCCGGAAAGAAAAGAAGTAACAGTATTTCGTTTTTTGGATTATCTGGCAGCGCAAGATGTAAGGGCTTTTCTTGAAATCGAGAAATTAAAAACAGTAACCCCTCCTGTTGGCAGACAAAGCTTAGATGTTCATTATTTTATTACTATGGTTTTTTACCTTTTAAGAAATTTGATTGCTACTCCTGACAGGGTACCGAATTTTGTTAAGCAAAAACTTGCCAAACAAAGAAATAATTTTAGCCAAGAAAGATTAATAAATTTATATAGAGATATTTTAGAAATTGATTTCAAACTTAAATCAGGGTTTATGGAAAAAGATCAGGCAGAATTTTTGTTGATTAATCGGTTTTTGTATGATAAGTAAATACCTGTTTTTTTACTCCATCAGCATCAATTACCTCATATGGTGACAGTTGTTCTAAACTGGCCTTTTTTTAAGAAGTTCTTTTGATTCCATTTCATTGCGAGCCCAATTCTTTGGTCTTTTGAGCCATCAAGTACAGATCTTTTTGGTCAACTACTCCATCCTCGTTTAAATCCGCCTTTTTATCTTTCGGATTTTTACCAAAGTTTTGTAGAACAATAGCATGATCGGCTGCATTGATTTTTCCGTCGTTATTTAAATCATATTTGTCTAAATCCTTAATAGTTGAAGAAGGTGTTGGTGTTTTGAAGGGTATAGTTAGATCAAGATCTTGACCCAGTTTAATTGAGGGAAGAGGAATAGGGTTATTTTGTAAATTAAAAATAACACTTGCGTTTCCTTTATCTGAATTAATTGTTAATTTAGCAATTAATTCTTCTGTTAACGGAAAGATGTCAGAAAGGTCTGCTTTGCGAATTTGAGAAATCGGGATCAGAAAATTGCCGCCTGTTTTGATTAAAGAAGATTGTGTTACAGCGCCTTGTATTGATAAATAAACAACACCGTCATTTAATGGGTTATTGCCATCTACTACAGAACCTATAATTGGTGTAAATCTAGTGTGATCAACTAGGGGGTTTGCAGTGTTAAATTTCATCACTTCTGATGTTAATTTGCCGGACGTGATTTTAAATAAATAACTAGTACCTGGAAGAAGGTTTTTTAGTGTCACATAATGAGTTAAACGAGGCTTGAGTCCTGTATCGTTTGGTTCGGTGGGATCACCGTCTCTATTATCTAGCGCTGTTTGCTCTCCCGGGTTGTTTTGACCGTAGGTAATAAATGAATTAGCAGCGTTTTTTGTTTGCCAGGAGATTACTGCTGAATCGTCTGCAATGTTCGTAATAGCAATATTTTGCGGAGTCAAATTGGGTGCGGCTTGTGATAAAAATACCTGCTCTCTTAAAACTAAATAAAATCCACTTATTGTTCCTAACAGGATGATGCCTAAACCAAGAAGTGTTGGTATTTTAAATTTATTGAAGAAATTTATCATGGTGATTCTATGCTGCTGATATTAAAATCTGGACTAATCGGTTCAATAATTTCTTGTAACGTTTGAGGTATTTCTACCTGAGAGCGTGTATGAAGAATATCAAATGCAACCCATGTACTAATTGTGATAAAAGTGATTATGATAATTATCAGCCATTCTTTGTGTAACATATTATTTAAGATAGAACGCCTTTCCTGATAAAGATAAGATTAATGTTTTACTGTTGCTGGTTTTTGATAAAGATAGACTGTTAATAGAGATTAACCGATTACTTGTTTTCAGTTCCTGCAGGAGTGCGGTTAAGTTACTGTAATTACCCTCTGTATTAAAAGTAAATTCCATCTCAGTTAATACACCTAATTTATCTGTAATTTTAGTTTCTACTATAAATGGTTGGATTTGTAGGGCTGATATTGATGCATCGTGATTTTTAGCTGATTGTTCAAGGGTTTGAGATATTGACCTTAAGTTGATTGAGTCTGGGATTGCAGTATAAATTTTGTCTTTAATATTTTGATTTAAGTTGTCATAATTTTTTTTGCCTTGAGATAGATCATTTGTTTTTTGGGTGACTTTTTGCAAAACAGTATCTGCGTCCGCTATCTTTTTCTGCAAAACAAGAATAGTTTCTATGGTTGGTTTGATCGCAAAAAATATGAGTATTGTAATGATTAGAATACTAAATATTGTTGACCCATAATTTTTTACAATAGGAAGTTTAGTAATGGGTTTGATATATGTAAAATAGCGTGAATTGAAAATAGATTTATTGTTCATTTTTTAAAAAGGCTGTAATTTTACGATTATAACTTACTTCAATTTACAAAAAGCAAGATGTAATCTTGTGATTATAATTTGTTTCCTCCTGAAGCTGTTAGTCTAGCTGAAGTATTGATAGCAAATTTGATAGTGTCTTGCTCCAAACTAATACCCGAAAGATCAATATTGCTGAAAGTGCTGTCTCCTTTTAAACCTGCAACAAAACTGGCAACATCATTGTTAAATGGTGTCTGTCCAGAGATATGAATATTAGCAATGCCAGCATCTGTATCAATATTCATATTTGTTATTATAGTGTTTGTAGGAACTTGGTCAGCAATTTTTTTTAAAAGTGATTGCCAATTAAACGAATTTCTTCTTATTGTATCTATTGTTAATAATTTAAGTTGAGTATTTTTAATTACAAGTTCGTAAGGTCTTAAGCTTTCGATGTAAGGGATTTGTTCTGCGATAGCTTCATTTTTTACTGCTAAGTCTGCATCAAGTTTAAATCTTGCAATAAAGGCTATTAAAACCAATGCATTAACAACAATAAAAATGTAGCGTCCGCTGGAAAGCAACCAGCTTATTAGTTTAACCGGAAGTTTTTCAGGATTGCTTTGTGGTTTAAGTAAGTTTAGCTTAAGAGCTAAAGCAGGCTTAGGTTTGGGCATAGATGTATTATACTAGGATAAGACACAATTGAAAACTACTCAGCTTTTTTAACAGGATTTTTTTTAACGGATTTTTGAGGATCAACACTTACCTTTTTTGATGATTTAGATTTAGACTTAGTAATTTTACTTTTGCTTTCAAGAGAAGGACGTGAGACTAATTTTGATAGCCGTGATTTTAATCGAGCAGACTTATTTGGGTGAATTAAATGCACTTTGGCGGCTTTGTCTAAGGCAGAAAAAGCAGATTGTAAATCTTTAGCTGTTTTATTTGTTCTTGCTTGTTTAATTAAAGCTTTTAAGGCGATCTTCCGTTTTTTATTACGGATTGTTCTTGTTTTATCTTTTCGTACTTTTTTAATTGCTGATTTTATAATTGGCATAAATTTATTTATGACAATTACATCAAAATAGCATTATTCCGAATTACCGAAAAGTACCTATTGATCTAATTGGCACGAGGGGAATGTTAACATAGCTTCTTTCTTTGTGCAAGCCAGAATGTTAAAATCCTTTTAACGGCAAAACTAATGGTAAAAAATTAATGGTAAAAAATCTTTTTTCGCTTCTCTATTCCAGACAAACATCAATTTTATCGGCAGCTTCAATAATTATGACAACAATGATGTTGTCCAAAATCTTAGGTTTAATCCGTGACCGTTTATTGGCGCATGTGTTTTTGCCGGAGAAATTAGATATTTTTTGGGCGGCATTTAGATTACCAGATTTAATATTCCAGGTGATCATTCTTGGTGCGCTATCAGTAGCTTTTATACCAGTATTTACTGAGCATTTGGAGAATAGAGGCAAAGAAGATGCTTTTGAGATGGCAAGGGCAGTTTTAAATGTGTCTTTAGTTATATTTATTTTTATAACAATCCTAATTTATTTTTTCGCCCAACCAATTATTGCTAGTTTTATTGCGCCCGGATTTACTACTGCAAGACAAATGCAGGTTGTGGAGTTAACGCGGATTATTTTATTTGGCCAGGTTATTTTAGTGATAGGGTCTTTTTTTATTGGCATTTCGCAATCTTTTCAGAGATTTATTATTCCATCCCTGTCGCCTGTTTTTTATAATTTTGGAATTATTTTAGGTATTGTTTTTCTATCCAAGCAGATGGGTATTGTAGGTGCGGCTTATGGTGTAATAATAGGTGCATTTTTGCATGTTGCGGTGCAACTGCCATTAGTCTGGTCTATGGGTTTCAGATTTAAATTCCCTCCCAAGTTTTTTAACCCGGGAGTAAAAGAAATAATGAGATTGATGAGTGTTAGAACAATTGGATTGTCTGCCGAACAAATTAATGAAACAGTAGGATTAGCTTTGGCTTCAATTGCTTCTATCGGGTCTGTGACATACCTGACTTTTGCACAGCATTTGCAAGTTGTGCCAATCGGTCTTTTTGGTGCAACACTGGCTCAAGCTGCTTTGCCTGTTCTTTCTTCGGAAGGAAATAGAGGGAAAATTGAAGAATTTAAAATAACTATTCTTACAACCTTGCACCAAATTCTTTTTTTGACGTTGCCGGCAACAGCAATTCTGATTGTGATCAGAATCCCGGTTGTTAGGCTTGTTTTTGGTGCTTCTCAATTTAATTGGGAGGCTACGGTTTTGACTGGGGCAACACTGGCTTTTCTTGCAATAGGTCTTTCTGCTCAAGCCATATCCCTGCTTTTAGTAAGAGGCTTTTATGCTTTAAAAGACACAAAAACACCTGTTATTGTGTCTCTTATTGTAGTGACAGTTAATATTGTATTGAGTTTGTATGCTATTATTGTTTTAAAGTTTGATGTTTGGAGTATAGGATTTGCCAATTCTATTTCTGCGGTGCTTTCAGCAATCCTGCTTTTTTGGACGCTTCATTTTAAAATAGGAAAATTTAATTTAAAAATGGTATTAATTCCTCTTTTGAAAATGCTTATGGCAACTATAATTATGGGTATTTCTCTATATATCCCAATAAAGCTTTTGGATGCTGTAATTTTTGATACCACCAAGACTGTTAACCTTTTGGCTTTGACAGGAAGCTCTTCCTTGTTTGCTTTATTTGTATATGTAATATTGGTTAGGTTTTTAAAGGTGCGGGAACTAGATACATATGTTGAACTTATTAAAAGATTTGGGAAACTGCAAAGTAAATTTAAATCTACAGAGATTTTACCGCAGAGCATTAAAGATTCCGCTTAAAGTTTGATTTATTGCTTCAAAACTCATTCTCGAATACAATATGCTCTATGAATATAAGGAATTTTTCAATTATTGCTCATGTTGATCATGGTAAGTCTACTTTGGCAGACAGGTTTTTAGAGATTACCGGTACTGTGCCAAAGGATAAATTACAACCTCAGTTGTTAGATTCCTTAGCTTTGGAACGTGAGCGGGGGATTACAATAAAACTAGCTCCAGTGCGCTTAAACTATATTTCCTCTCCAAAGGAAAGCTGCGTTGATGCTATTTCTTGCGCTTCCGCTGAAAGCGGAAAGGCGAACACTGCTTATATTCTTAACTTAATTGATACTCCTGGCCATGTTGATTTTTCTTATGAAGTTTCAAGAGCACTTAATGCAGTTGAAGGCGCTTTGCTTTTAGTAGATGCAACCCAAGGCATTCAAGCGCAGACTCTGGCGCACGGCACGGCAGCTCTAGAGCAGAATTTAACACTGATTCCGGTAATAAATAAAATTGATTTACCAAATGCGGATATTGAATCAACTAAGAAACAACTTATAGAAACTTTCGGGTTTGCAGAAGAAGAGATATTGCTGGTATCAAGTAAGACCGGTCATGGGGTGGATAAGCTTTTGGAGGAAATTATCAAAAAGATCCCTGCTCCTAAACAGGAAACAGAAAAACCACTTAAGGCTTTAATCTTTGATTCGTTTTTTGATAGCTTTAAAGGAGTAATAGCTCAAGTTAGGATCGTAGAAGGACAAACTCCTTCGAGTCAATCTCCAATTATGTTTTTAGGCACTAAGACTTCAGGCCATATTTTGGAAACCGGATTTTTTGCTCCTCAGCTTACTCCAAATAATGGTTTAAAAGCCGGAGAGATAGGTTATATTGCTACGGGAATTAAAGAGCCGGATTTAGTTAGGGTTGGCGACACTATTGCAACTAATTTATCTCAAGATCCTTTACCGGGATACAGAAAAGTTAAACCAATGGTTTTTGTGGGACTTTTTCCTATAGATGCTGATGAGTATTTTGAACTGAAAGAAGTTTTGGCAAAGTTTAGATTAACTGATCCTGCTTTTTCTTATACTCCGGAACAATCAGGAGCTTTGGGAGCCGGTTTCAGGTGCGGGTTTTTAGGGTTGCTGCATGCAGAGGTAGTGCAGGAGCGGCTGTCAAAAGAATTTAATGTTAATCTGTTAGCAACTGCTCCGTCAGTTGAATATTTACTGGACGGAAAACCTATCATTTCACCAAGCGATTTGCCGGAGGGAACTAATATTAAGAATTTAGAAGAGCCATGGATAAAAATGCGGATTTTTACACCACAAACTTATATTGGTTCGGTAATGGAATTAGTGCAAGGCAAGAGGGGTAAGTTTTTAAATATGCAACACTTTGGGGCGCAAGTTGAACTATTGTATGAGATGCCGCTTTCTGAGATGGTGACTGACTTTTATGATAAATTAAAATCAGTTTCTTCGGGTTTTGCCTCGCTTGATTGGGAGTTTTTGGATTTCCGGGAAGTGGATGCAGTCAGGGTAGATATTATGGTTTCAGGAGAAAAAGTGGACGCGCTTTCTACTATTATCTTTAGGCCTAAAGCAGAAAGTTTTGGCAGGAGAATGGTGGAAAAACTAAAAGAAGCGCTGCCCCGGCAAAATTTCGCTATTGCTATTCAGGCTGCTATTGGCGGCACCATTATTGCCAGGGAAACAATCAGTTCTTTCAGAAAAGATGTTACAGATAAGCTTTATGGAGGGGACAGAACCAGGAAAGATAAACTCTTAGAAAAGCAAAAGAAAGGCAAGAAAAAGATGAAAATGATAGGCAGGGTAGAAATCCCTCAGGAAGCATTTTTATCAATTTTGAAAAGTTAATGTTTGTCTTGTAAAACAATTTAGTTTTGGTCATAATATCAATATTGTTTATGACAGCAAGAACACAGAATTTATTCTCAGAATTTACGAATCTTTATTCACTCTC
>JAHIVD010000057.1 GCA_018816815.1 Patescibacteria group bacterium | reverse complement strand
ATGTTGAAGGGCCCAAAGACCTGGATGAACTAATCGGGCTGCCTCAAAACCCTGCCCGCATACTCCAAATATCCCACACTTTTCCTTTACCCTTTGTCCCATAACCTAATATAACTATTTTAGTCTTGTAAGTCAAGTTTAATCAAAAAAATGTTATACTTAAAATACTTATGGTAAATCTATCCAAAAGAAGAATACTTTCTTTCAGATATGCCTTTGAGGGAATTGCTGCTGCTTTAATAGAGGAACCTAATTTAAAATTTCACTTTCTGGCTGCTACTTTAGTAATTTTATTATCTACTGTTTTAAATATTTCAAAAACAGATTGGATGATAATTATTTTTCTGATTGGATTTGTGATCTCAGTTGAATTAACCAATACTGCTATAGAAGCAATTGTTGATACATTTACTGATAAAGAGCACCGAGGCGCTAAACTGGCCAAAGATATTGCTGCCGGAGCAGTGCTCACTGCTGCAGTGACTTCTGCAATTTTAGGAATTTTAATTTTTTTACCATATATTAGACAATTCATAATCTAACTGCCGATGGATAACGCTGCTTTCTTTTTTCTGATATTTAACTTAAACGGAAAATCAATACTTCTTGATAAATTGATGGTTTTTGGCGCTGAACCATTAATATATTTGTTTATTTTCTTTATATTTATATTAGCTCTCAAAGGTGGAATGAAAGAGAAAAAAGCTTTTTTATTAGTCCTACTGGGAATACCCATTGCTATTTTATTTATCAAAGGTATACATCTTTTTTTCTTTGAAAACCGACCATTCGTTACATATCATTTCACGCCATTTGTAAAAGAGATTGCCAACGCATCATTTCCATCCAGACATGCAACCATTGCAGCAATACTTGCCCTTCCTTACACATATCTTAAATCCAAATGGTCGATTTTTTTCCTATTTATAATGACCTGGATCGGGTTTTCAAGAATTTATGTTGGCGTACACTACCCCTTGGATGTAATCGGCGGGTTTTTAGTAGGAATTGTTGCTTTACTAGTTTCTGTAAAGATTAAAGATTTATTGAGGTTTGGTTTTCTTAAAAAGCCTCTGCAGCGCTAAAATATAGGCAGCTGTCCGTAAACTAACTTTTTTCTCCTGATGGATTTTCCAAACATTAGCAAAAGCATCTTCCATCTTTTTTTGAAGTTTTTTATTTACCTTTTCTAAATTCCATTTTTCATTTTTCATATTTTGATACCATTCAAAATATGATACGGTGACTCCGCCTGAATTTGCCAATACATCCGGAACAACTATAATTCCTTTTTTGTTCAGTATTTGATCTGCCTCATAAGTTGTCGGTCCATTCGCCATTTCAAAAACAATTTTGGCTCTGATTTTTTTTGCATTTTCAGTTGTAATTACATTTTCCAGCGCTGCTGGTATTAAAAGATCAACAGGCAGCTGCAAAAGATCTTCATTCGTAATCACTCCACCATCAATTTTCTTTGCTAGATCACAAACAGATCCGATACAATAGCATCCTGACAAAAATCCTTTTTCCTCACAGCATTTTTTAACTAAATCAATATTAAATCCGCCTTGTTTATCGTAAATTCCACCTTTAATATCAGAAACAGCAACAATTTTGTAGTTATGTTTAGAAAGTATTTGCGCAAAATTAGAGCCCACATTTCCAAATCCTTGTATTGCAACTGTCAATGGTTTTTTAAGTCCTAATTTTTTAATTAATTGCTCTAAAACAAAAAAACCACCCATGCCGGTTGCAGCCTCCCTGCCTAAGGACCCGCCGTTCCTTACTGATTTTCCTGTTACAACTGCTTTCATTTTTTTACCGACAACTTTTGAATACTCATTTTCTAACCAATCCATTATTTTTGAATTAGTATTAACATCCGGTGCAGGCACATCTATTTCTGGACCAATATTAGGAGCAAGTTCTCTAGTAAATTGTCTCGTTAATCTTTCTAATTCTTTCTCGGAGAATTTTTTAGGATCAAGCTCGAGTCCACCTTTGCCGCCGCCAAAAGGAACATTTACCACAGCATCTTTTATCATCATCCAAAAAGCTAAGGATTTTACTTCATCCATATTTACCTGAGGATGAAAACGTAAACCACCTTTATATGGACCTAGTAAATTATTGTATTGAACTCTGTAACCTGAAACCATTTCCATGTCTCCAGAATCCCTTTTGAAACTAAAATTGAACTGAATCATTCTTTCAGGAACAGAAATCTGTTTTAAAAACCATTTGGGAAGATCAATATACTTTGATGCTTTTTCTAAGTTTATCAGCGAGGAATCAAAAATTTTCATCAGATTACTTGTTCAATATTGCTTCAAATTTGTCTTTGCTTTTGAAAGATCCGATTATTTGAAGATTATATCTATTCTTAGCAAATAATTCCAGTGCCAAATTTTGAACATCTTCTTTGGTTACCTTGTCAATTTTTCTCAAAGCATCTTCAAAGGTTTCCACCCTTCTATCTAAAGCAAAAATGGTACCAAAATATTCTGCTAAAAAATTAGTTGATTCGCTCCGGAGAGCAATCTGTCCCCGAATCATTTCTTTGGCTTTTTGCAGCTCTTCATCTGTGATTTTTGCAGAAACCAAATCCTTCAACTCTGCAAGAATTACTTCCAATCCTTCATATATTTTTTCAAGTTTCAAACCAGCATAAATTGTAAATGTTCCTGTATCTTTATAGCTGCTATGTTGAGCGCTAATATGATAAGCCAAACCTCTTCTTTCTCTTACTTGGATAAAAAGTCTTGAAGACATCCCCTTTCCTAAAATACCTGCCAAAACTTTGGCAACATAGCGCCTGCTGTCACAGCGACTAAACCCTTCTACTCCCAATATTAAATTGGCCTGATCTGTAACTTTATAGAAAACATTAACCTTGGGCTTTAATTGTTTTATCCTTTTATATGGCTTGAAATTATATTCTGATCTTTGAGGTAATTCGGAAAAATACTCATTTGCCATTTCTTCAATATTTTTTGGTAATTTGCCTACATAAACAAGAGCCATATTCGAAGGGGAATAAAGCGAATCTACATAAGAAACTATATCTTCACGGGTAATTGCAGTAACGGTCCGTTCTTCTCCTCCAATATCCCAACCAAGCGGCTGATCACCATATTGCAACCGCTCGTATAACTCCCATACATACCTTGTGGGATTATCTCTGTACATTCTAAGTTCTTCCACTATCACTCCCTTTTCCCTTTCAATCTCCTCTTTGACAAACAGCGATTCTTTAATCATTGAAGAAAGAATGTCTGAAGAAAGATTAATGTGTTTTGCTGAAGATTTAATCCAAAAATATGTTACCTCTTTATCTGTTGCAGCATTATTAACTGCACCTATGCCGTCTACCAGTGTTGCAATTATTTCTGTTGTCGGAAATTTTAAGGATCCTTTAAAAAACATGTGCTCTAAAAAATGAGAAATACCGCTTATTTTTTTTGTCTCATATCTGGATCCAGCTCCAGCTGCCACCAACGTGGTTACTGAGTCAAGATGAGGCATATCAACAGTTATCAAAGTCAAACCGTTTTTTAGAGTAACTATTTTATGCATAAATGTGTTTTAACATTTCTTTCACTGTTTGCTCAACTGTCAGGTCTGAATTGTCTATCACAATTGCATCTTCCGGAATCCTTAGAGGAGATATCTCCCTTGTCGTATCCTTTTGATCCCTATCTTTCATGGCTTTTAAAACATCTCCATATTTTAAATCCTGATCTTTTTGGACAAGTTGCTTAAAACGTCTTTTGGCTCTGATTTCCGCTCCGGCAGTTAAATAAAATTTGTATTCTGCCTTAGGAAAAATTTCCGAACCAATATCTCTTCCTGTCATAACAGTATTTTCAGAATTAACTAATTTATATTGTATTAGCTTTATTGCTTCACGCACTTGTCTAATTGCAGAAACAGCAGAAACTATTCTGGTTACTTCCGGATCATGCAGATGTTCAGTTATATCCTCACCGTTTACTAAAAACTTTGGCTGTCCATTTTGTTTAACCTTTATTTGAAGATTTTTAAAAACCTCTATTACTTTCTCTAAATTCTCCAACCTGATATTGTTTCGTATAAGAAGAACGCAGCCAATCCGGTAGAAAGAACCTGAATCAAGATATTGATAGCCTATCTTTTGGGCCAATAAAAATCCGACACTGTTTTTGCCGGAAGATGTCGGCCCGTCAATTGTAATTACATCTGTTTCCATAAGGATTTAGTTTATCACAACTTACTTATCTAAAACATTTACTTGTCTGAAATAGGTTTTAATTTATAACCTGCTAGTGTATCCTCAATTTTAAAGCCTGATTTTTTAATTTCACGGCGAATTTCATCTGATTTTTTAAAATCTCCGGATTGTCTGGCCTGATTCCTTTGGCTTAGAAGTCGCTGTATTTTCCTTGGAATTTCCAAAGGTTTGCCTAAGTATTCATCTAGTTTTAATCCTAAAATTTTATCCATCTCTAAAATACTTTTTACTTTAGCAGAAATAGAATAATCTGTCCGCCCGATTAACGGATCTGATTTAACCATATCCCACATAACTGCTAATGCTTGCGGCATATTTAAATCATTGTTTACCGAATCCATAAATTTTTTATAATTTCCATGCAGTTCTTTGCCTTCCGAAGCTTCATCGGAAAAGGACCAATCTCTAATAATTTCCCTTAAATTATCCAAGGCGTTTTGCGCTGATTTCAAAGATTCGAAGGTAAAATTTAATTTATCGCGGTAGCAAACAGTTAAGAATAAATACCTAAGAGCTAAAGGATCAAAACCTTTTTCTATCATTTCATCAATCCGATAGAAATTCTTTTTTGATTTTGACATTTTTTCCCCGTCTACTATCAAAAAATTATGATGCACCCAATGCTTAACAAAAGTTTTACCCGTAGCCGCCTCGCTTTGAGCAATCTCGTTTGTATGATGAACTGGAATATGATCAATACCTCCTGTGTGAATATCAAAACAGTCTCCCAGATATTCCATACTAATAGCGGAACATTCAATATGCCAGCCGGGAAATCCCTGACCCCAGGGAGACGACCATCTCATGGTGTGATCTTTAAAGTGTCCTACTGTAAAAAACCAAAGTGCAAAATCATGCGGGTTTTTCTTTTGCTTGTCTACTACCACACCAATCCTTGCTCCAACTTTTTTTTCTTCTAATTTTTGTCTTGATAATTTTGTATAGTTTGGGAATTTATCTATTTGAAAATAAACTGCTTGGTCTGTCTGATAAGTAAAACCGTTTTTTTCTAATTTATGAATTAATCTGATTTGTTCTTCGATATGATCTGTAACTTTAGCAACAATGCTTGGTCTTTTTATATTAACCGTATCAACAGACTTCCAAAAATATTCTTCATAAAATTTTGCAACCTCCCAAACAGTCTTGCCGAATTCCCTTGCTCCTTTCTCTATTTTATCCTCACCCAAATCTCCATCAGAAACCAAATGCCCTACATCAGTAATATTCATCACATGTTTAACTTTATATTTATTGACCTCCAAGACCCTTCTTAAAATATCATCACCTACATATTTTCTTAAATGTCCAATATGGGTGTAATCATAAACGGTTGGACCACAGGAATACATACCAACATAAAGGGGGTTTAGTGGTTGAAATTCTTCAATTTTTCTAGATAAAGTATTGTATATTCTCATAGAATTCTCAAGCTCTGGTTATACTTTTTAGCATTAACCACCCAATCCTTTTCCAGCTTTACGTTCTGCTTGAGACCTTAAGACCTCTTCCGGAATTACCATGCCGGGCTTTTTAGGTGCTTGCTGCATCTGCGCATTATCTATTTTTTTTGCATGTTGTTCCTGCGCTTCTGCTTGCTGACTTTGTGTTTGTGTTTGTTTTTGCTTATTTATTTCTGCTTTTTGAGCCGTTGCCAGATCCTGATACCACCTAATCTTGCGTCGGGCTTCTGCAATTTGCTTTTGATCTTCTGCCTGCTTTTGCTGGATTTGTTGGGGGGAAGGTTGAGCACCTACTACTGATTGAGTAGCTTGCTCCAAAGCCTCACCAACTGAATCTTTAACTTCTTTTGCAATCTCCCCTACAGCTTGTTTTCCTTCTCCGGTGAATTGCTTGATATTATTATTCATAATGTATTCATTCTACTTGAGAATTTCAAAGCTCACAAGCTAGAAAAATGCAGAAAAACTGAACTCATCACCTAATATTCTTTTCTGCCTTCTAAAGCTCTTGATAGGGTTGTCTTATCTGCGTACTCTAAATCAGATCCAACCGGCAGCCCCCTGGCAATCCTGGTTACTTTCACTCCTAAGGGAGCAATCAGTCTTTGAATATACATAGCTGTTGCTTCTCCTTCCATTGTTGGATTTGTAGCCAAAATTATTTCCTTCACACTGCCATCCTTAAGTCTTGGAAGAAGCTCTTTAATATGAATTTCCGACGGACCGATATTTTCCAAGGGGGAAATTACTCCGTGTAAAACATGATACAATCCTTTAAAATCTGCTTTTTCAATGGCCAATACATCCAGCGGATTTTCTACAACTGCAATTATTTCTTTATCACGATTTATATCAGAACAAATTTGACATAAATCTTCCTCGCCAATATTAAAACAGATCGAGCAAATTTTGGTTTTTTCTTTCATGCCCAAAGCTGCTTCAGCTAAAATTTTAGCTTCTTCAATAGGCGCATGTAAAAGATAATAAGTCAATCTTTGGGCTGTTTTTGGGCCAATACCAGGAAGTCTTTCAAAAGCTTCGATTAAATTTTGTACACTCTTTGGAACTTGTGCCACAGTGAAGCTGATTTTATCATACAACAACCTTCTGATGTCATTTCAAACTTTTTTTGAATCCAAAAATAAATTCATATACTATATACATATTTTTACAGGCAAAAAAATAAGCTCTATAGAAGTGTTGCTAAGAATAAATCACATTCCCGGCAGACTACCGCCCATGAGGCCTTTCATTTCATCAGCTGCTACTTTTTGGGATTGTTTCAATGCCTCATTAACTGCTTCTGTAATTTTGTCAAAACCCGTCTGATCGGCAGACAGATCTGCTTCACCGGAAATTGACTGCACTTTTTGATCCGCAGTCATTACAACAGTTATGCCTTTGTGTTCAATTGTAATCTTAATCCCTGCCAACTTCTTCTGTACCTCCATTGCCTGATCCCTCATTTTCTTAAGATCACCGAGCTGTTTTAAATTATCCATCAGTCCCATGGTTAGTATTATATATTACTTTGCAATTTACATACAATATCTAAATACATGCATGCTAAATACATGCAATATCTAAATGTAAACTCTGAGTAAAACAAGCTATGGATCAAAATATCCCTAATGATTAGATAAGGTTCGGCAAGCTGACTCTATCGTATTTCTTAATAAACTCACAATTGTTAAAGGTCCAATTCCACCAATAGTTGGACAATATAATTTGGCAATTTTCGAAATATCTTCTTCATTAATATCACCATATATTTTTGACTTCCCGTCAACGATTTCTCTACCAAAACCTACTCCTACAACATACGCTCCTTTTTGAACATTTGATGAATCAATAATGTTTTTTTGACCTGTTGCTGAAATAATTATTTCAGCATTTTTAATTTTTGGTGTTGGGTTTGGGGTATCACAAACAATAACTGAAACTTCAAACCCCTTACTCGCCAAAAGTTGCCTTGTTGGTTCTCCTGCTGTTTTACCTCTTCCCAAAAGAACAATCTTTTTACTTTTTAAAAAATCTTCTGTTTTTTTAAATCCCTCCAGGAGCGAAAAAGCAGTCAGCATCTCCCAAACAGCCAATGCTGTAGCCCCCCTATAAAGAGAATCATTGCGGAATCCGTCTACATCTTTTCCAGGATCAATTTTGGAAATTAAATTATCAAAATCCCAATCCTTATATGTTGGATATTGGACAATTATTCCATGAATCTTTTTATCTTTATTTAATTTTTGTATTGCCGCCAAACAATCATCAAACTGATTTCTCGAGAATTCAAGTAACTGTGTTTTAATACCAATCTGCTGAGCTCTTTTGATCTTATGTTTTACATAAATCCTAGATGCAGGGTTATCTCCTGCTAGAATTATTGCGAGAGTCGGTTGAACTTTTGATTTTATTAATTGTTTTTTTAGTTTTTTTGAAATAGCATCTGCAACGACTTTTCCGGATATTTTCATAGAAATTGTACAGCAAATATTATTCTTCAAGAATAGCGAGAAGTTTTCTTAAAATAATTAACAGTTTTTATAATTCATTCTCGGTTGAGCTCGAACAATAATTGCTATCATTCATTTAATCCCCGGAACTGGGAATTTTCCGGCAAATTTTTCAACTTCTTTTTTAATTACTTTAAGATTTTTATTCTTATGGATTTTTTTCTTAAAATCCTTTAGGAAATCTTTCCTTTTTTTCTGTTCTTTAGGTAAATCATGACCTCGAATCTCTTCCAGTGCCCTTTTTATCCATCCAGCGATTTTAACCATATCACTAGCTTTCATGCCTC
Source organism: Patescibacteria group bacterium (assembly GCA_018816815.1). Taxonomy (GTDB): domain Bacteria; phylum Patescibacteriota; class Microgenomatia; order Daviesbacterales; family UBA10151; genus UBA10151. Next base: position 1,129 of record JAHIVD010000057.1, on the reverse strand, counting down.
TTGTGGTTAAAGCCGGAGTCCCAAGTCTTATCCCCGAAGGATAAAAAGGAGAAACCGGTTCACCTGGAATTGTATTTTTGTTAACTGTAATCCCAGCTTCTTCCAGTGCATATTGTGCTTGATATCCCATCCCATATCCATAATCAACAAGTGATAGCAGTATTAAATGAACTTCGGAAACTGTACCAAGCTCTTCCGCTAAAACCTTGGCATTTTTTACAACTTGAGTAGCATATTTCTTAAATGAAGGTTTAAAAGCTTCTTCCAGTGAAACTGCTATTGCTGCTGTTTGATGATTATGGGGTCCCCCTTGAGTTCCTGGAATTATTGCTCTCTCTATCTTAGATATAATCTCAGGGTCTTTTTTAAGTCCTCTTTTTGTTACCATAATCATTGCACCTCTTGGCCCTCTTAAAGTTTTATGTGTTGTAGTAGTAATTATATCCACATAAGGAGCAGGTGATTCGTGCACCCCAGCTATTATAAGTCCTGCGATATGAGCAATATCCGCAACAAGCGTTGCATTAACCATATCAGCTATTTTTCTAAATTTTTTGTAAACCAATTTAAAAGGATACGCTGTTGTTCCAACCCATATTAATTTTGGTTTGTGTTTTTTAGCCAAAGCCTCCAGTTCTACAAAATCTATCTTCCAATCTTCACCAACTGAATAGTTGACTGCCTTATAAAAGATGCTCGAAAAATTTAAGCGGGCGCCGTGAGTTAAATGCCCTCCTGACGATAAAGACAAACCCATTACCACATCTCCTGGATCACAAACTGCCATGGTTGTAACAAAATTGGCAGGAGACCCTGAATAAGGTTGTACAAATGCAGCCGGAACTCCGAATAATTTTTTTGCTAAATCCACGGCGTAACTTTCAATCTCATCTATAACCTCATTACCGCCATAATATCTTCTGCCTGGAAAACCTTCGGAGTATTTATTAGTTAAAATTGAACCTAATGCTTTTAACACATCTGAGGAGACATAATTTTCAGATGGTATCATTTCCAATCCATACTTCTGCCGGTAAATTTCTTTAGCGATTAATTTAAATACCTTTGATGCCATAGAATTAGTAGATTGTTATCCATAAAGCACAAATTGTCAATACTTCAATTTTAT
>JAHIVD010000056.1 GCA_018816815.1 Patescibacteria group bacterium | reverse complement strand
TTTTGCCACAGATTTATTAATGAAAGGTGTTGATTTAAGGGTAATTCAGGAGTTTTTGGGACACAGGAATATAGTTACTACTCAGGTATATACCCATGTTACAAAACCACACTTACGGGAGATTCATAAAAAACTCCATGGTATTAAAAATTGAAATTATGAAAGCTATTAAATCTAAATAATTAAATCTATATTATTAGATCAATTAAAGATTAGACATTTTACTAATTTTATTAGTTTTGGTTTTAAATCATGCGGTGGAAACTTCTATCTTGAATATTGATTAAATACTGATTTTTCTGACTTTTTTGCTCGAGAAACGCAAGAAATTCTCTAGGCGTTATCATCCCCCAGCAGAAAAAAGGAAAAAATATAAAAAAAATGATATATTTTAATGATATATCTTAAGAGGAGTTTCTACTCAAGGGGTTGACATGTTGAAAAATTTGGTACACTATTAAAGAAAGGTTTCATTTTCATATTAAAATAAAATTAAATTAAATGGGAGAAATTTTAGATTATTTCAAAAAGAAGAAAAATCTCGCCAACCTACTCCTTTTGGGGATACTTATATTGGGACTCCCTATGGGGGTTAGTTTGGTTAGACAGCAGCAGATTATTATTCAATCCCGGGCCACAGCAGAACCGATTAGGTTTACAGGAGAAGGTGTAACTTATAATGATACTAATAAAATATGGACTGCCACCAGCACTCAAGTTTCTTTGGTGCTTACCTCCCCCCTGGGTCCTGCTGCTGCAGGGTCTTCTAGTCAAACCGTGAAGTCAAAAGATTCATCACCAATGGTTCTTTGGCCTCAAAGCTTGGTGGAAACTGCTTATGCGGCAGATACCTGGTATGGTTGCAGTGCGTGGACACAGGACTGTAAAGAATGCGGTGCTGATTCCAATCATCCAAATGAGCTATGGTGTGATTTTGAGTGTACTGCCTGTGGAAAAGTGAACGAAGGAGCATGTGGAGATGAAAAGCAGTGTGGACTCGTAAGTGATCCTTCCTCTGCTCCTAATGAATCTTGTATTTGGGGAGGATGGCAAAAATGCGGAAATTCTCCTATTACATATTGCCCGACGGATGTCTGCGCTAGTTGTCTTCTTAACCAGGCAGATACAAAAAAAGACGGTCGTTTTTTAGATATTTACAGGGATCAGGGGGGTTGGGAGGCTGAGAAATGTGATGTTCAAACAGATATTATGCACAATTGGTGTTCTGTGGCCAATCCGACTCAATGCAATGAGCTGAAAAATGGGGTATGTGCCGGGCAGTGTGGTGTTTGGGGATGTTCGGGAGATCCATGCTCTGATTGTATTATCCAAAAAGGACCCAATGATCCGTATGTGGATCCTGATTCTTCATCTTTGTTGGTTTTTTATAAAAAAAATAATCCAGAGGTGGATGGTCATCCCCGTTGGGATACTAATTGCGGAACGGGGCAGATAGAAATAGTCAATGATTGGTGTACTAATCTTAACCCCGGCCATTGTGAAAGTATCAAAAACAACGAATGCGATCTCAGTTGCAATCGAGTTGTTCCTGCATCTGTCACCACTGATTCTTATAGACTTGCTGAAGATCCGAACAATTTTAATTCTACTCTTCCATGGTTGCCTTATGCTGACGGAATGACTGTACCCCACGATTTTAGAAGTTCTGGTCAAAAATCCATTTTTGTACAGTTTAAAGATTCTAATGAAAATACAGGTGGTTGCGGCGGAGCAGATAAAGCTCAACCTTGTCAAGCTAATATTACAATTTTAGGCGCTGTAGCAAGCAGTGCTACTTCACAGCTTTCTTTAGGGGCTAAGGTTTTCTGCAGGGCGCCTTCAAATCACGATACAGACAATGTAGATTTGATTTTGGCAGGAAATTTTGTAGAAGGCAAAAAAATAAGTCAAGAAGTTACAATTGACAAAGATGGTGTTGTTAAAAAATTAGCTCAAAAACTGCAGGAAGGTAAAGAATATACAGTATCGTTAAAAGCTCCAATGTCGCTGCGAAGAAATATTAAATTCATAGCAGGAAGTGATTTTACCAATATTTCAGGTTTTGTTTTGCCTGTTGGTGATATTTTTCCGGTTGATGGCGGGGATGGGATAATAAATAGTTTGGATAAGGCAGAATTAAACCGTCAATGGATCATTTCTAGAGATGCCGGAAATCGATCCGGAGATTTTAATCAAGACGGTAGAGTTAATTCTGTTGATTGGGCTTGTATGAGATATGATTTTGGGAAATCTAATGATGATGAACCAACAGTTCCGCTTCCAGCTTCAAGTACTGATTCAAGTTCCAGTGCAAGTGGTGCCACAGCATCTCCTTCCCCCAACCCAGGCGCTGCTGGGGGTTTTTGCGGAGGAATAGCTGGTATTGAATGTGTTTCCGGATATACTTGCCAATTAGACGGAAGCAATCCTGACGCTGCTGATGTCGGTGGAAAATGTATTCCTGTTTTATCTAGCCCAAGTTCAAGTGCAAGTCCGAGTGCAAGCCCATTGCCATAATGATATTTTGGGCTGGCAAAAAATTGCTAAGTGTAGTACAAGATGATTATAGACGCGGATTATAATTATAGTTAAACTAGAACTATGAACGAAACTAAAAATATGGATGATTTAAATGTTCAAGAAAATAATCAGGTTAATGATCTGATAGTACGAATAAAAAGTTTTGTTTCTCTTCCTAGATT
>JAHIVD010000055.1 GCA_018816815.1 Patescibacteria group bacterium | reverse complement strand
TGTCTGGAAATATACAAAAGACATTATTTCAAATAGAAAAACTAATCATTTTGAGGAAATAAAACAAAACTTCACAAACACAATAAACTCCAAAATCTTCAACTACAAAATCTGACATCTTGTTTTGAGGTGACTATATATCAATACCTGTAAAGGCAAAGACAGCCCCAAAATCAACAGTATCCATCTGGATAACCTCTCTGGGACTACTAGCTTCAGGAATTGGTCCTCTTTTCCGGTTCTTCTTCCACTTACTCCGGAGTGTATACTTTTCTCCTAATATTTTATAGATTGTTGTTGTGGACAGGGAAATTCCAAACTCGTCACTTAGAAATTCCTTAATCTTCTGTCCACAGCAATCTCTGTTTTCTTCCCTTAACCTGTATACCCTGGATTTAAGTAATCCATCAAGCTTTCTCTTGGATCCTTCACCCTTTTTAGCATTGCTGTATCTTTCTAAGAATTCCAGTAGGCCATATTTCTGTATGTTCTTTATCCATAAATGAATTGTTTCTCTATTGACTTTAAGCCTATCTGCTATATGAGCTTTGGGAATACCGGATTCATATAATTCCCAGGCCATTGTTATCTTAGTTAGATTCAACACATCCATATTTTAACTGATGTGTCGGATATTAAACTTTAATTAAGCGCAGGCTTGACAGAATCAAATTCTTTGGGTTAAAATACAAATACTCACAAAGAGTTAATTTTTGTGGGCAAAAAGGAGAAAGTTAGAGAGAGTTGTCAGCTCTCAGTAGTCAGTCATCAGACAGTTTGTCTGAAAGCTGACAGTTGAAGACTGATAGCTGCTAAATAATACTACTCAAAAACGCACATTAACAACCGAAGATTTTTTATACTACTCTTCGGTAAAATTAGTCCCGCCGATGGCGGGATTTTTTAATACCAGAAGAGTGGTGGGTTTTTTGGTAGGGAAAAGCGGTAAGCGAAAAGGGCAAAGTAATCTTTCCCCTTAACGCTTCACCCTTAACCCTAACAATTTTTTTGAGAGTTTGATCCTGGCTCAGGATGAACGTTGGCGGCGTGCCTTAGGCATGCAAATCAAGGGGTCCCGATAGCAATATCGTGGATACCGGTGGACGGGTGAGTAACGCGTGGGAATCTGCCTGGAAGTGGGGTATAGCTCGGCGAAAGTCGGGGTAATCCCCCATGTGATCGCAAGATTAAAGCCGCAAGGCGCTTCTAGATGAACCTGCGTCCTATCAGCTAGTTGGTGGGGTAATGGCCTACCAAGGCGACGACGGGTAGCTGGACTGAGAGGTCGGTCAGCCACAATGGGACTGCGATTTAAAGGTCGCCTATACTGGTAACGGTATAGCAAAATTCAACTAATAACGGTGAAATCCGAACAGACTACTTGATTTCGGGTAACCTTGGGTTACATTAGAAATATGTACGTTTGGGACAATACCGTGGGAAGTTTTAGAAGAGTTAATTAAATAAAAATCTATCAGAGTATGCGATTGCTGATAGTGACTAGTAACAAATTAGAGGTTTTAATAATTATCGTAAAAAACACTTTTCTAATAACCCCGTAACGACTGATATGGAAGGTACCAGATAATCTGGAATTAAACTTCCATTATACGTTGACCCCTGTCAAAAACAGGGTGAAGATATAGTCTGATACTCCGAGGAATCGGAGAAAACACTATGACGGCCCATACACCTACGGGTGGCAGCAACCGGGAATATTCGACAATGGACGAAAGTCTGATCGAGCGACGCCGCGTGGAGGATGAAGGCCCTCGGGTTGTAAACTCCTTTTATTTGGGAAGATTATGACGGTACCAGATGAATAAGCACTTGCTAACTACGTGCCAGAAGCCTCGGTAATGCGTAGAGTGCAAACGTTATCCGGATTTATTGGGTGTAAAGAGTTGCGTAGGCCGATCCGTGCATTTTGTTTGAAATGCCCTAACTTAATTAGGGATTTGGACAAAATATGGCGGATCTTGATGGTTGGAGAGGGTGCTGGAACCGATGGTGTAGCAGTGAAATGCGTTGATATCATCGGGAACACCAAAGGCGTAGGCAGGCACCTAGCCAACTCATGACGCTGAGGCACGAAAGCTGGGGGAGCGAAACAGATTAGAGACCTGTGTAGTCCCAGCCGTAAACGATCTCTGCTAGATAGTGGCTTTTGTCACTGTCGCAGCTAACGCGTTAAGCAGAGCACCTGGGGAGTACGAGCGCAAGCTTAAAACTCAAAGGAATTGACGGGGACCCGCACAAGCAGTGGAGCGTGTTGTTTAATTCGATACAAAACGAAAAACCTCACCAGGGTTTGACATTCCGCCGTTCTATTTCCTAGAAATAGGAGAAATCCGTAAGGAGGGCGGAACAGATACTGCATGGCTGTCGTCAGCTCGTGGCGTGAAGTCTGGGAAAAGACTTTTTCGCGCCCACCCCGAGTAATCGGGGATGGAAAATTCGGCTCATATCGGTGAAACCATTGAATTTTGGGTTATTTTTGGATAATGCTAAAAGCATTGGTAATACCGAAGGAAGTCGGGAAGTATGCATTACAAACTTCCTTGACCCTGTAACGACTGATATGGAAGGTACCAGATAATCTGGAATTAAACTTCCATTATACGCCGAATCCCGCAACGTAAAGTCGGCGGGAATGGGATAGTCTATTATCGTTCAAAACGATAGGAGCTGTTATCTTAAGTGATGAAACGAGCGCAACCCTCACCGTATGTTAAATATTCATGCGGAACAGCCTCGCCTTATGGCGAGGAGGAAGGCGAGGATGACGTCAAGTCAGCATGGTTCTTACACCCTGGGCTACAAACACACTACAATGGCGAAGAACAACGAGTCGCAAGCTAGCAATAGCAAGCTAATCTCTGAAATTTCGCCTCAGTTCAGATTGGGGTCTGCAACCCGACCCCATGAAGTCGGAATTGCTAGTAATCGCGGATCAGCGTGCCGCGGTGAATACGTTCTCGGGTCTTGTACACACCGCCCTATAGTATAATAAAATGTACTATAGAAAATCGCGCGTGGCAGTGTAAATAACTAGTTGGTTAAAGTCCAACCTATAATTTAAAACAACTTATAGTAGCCAAAAAAACTTGGCAGATCCAATGAAGTAATTTATTGGTTTGGAGGGCCTGAGGCAAATGATAGTCCCTATAAAATAAGTTTTCTAATAGATGATCTCAGCCGGGCGGTTTGAGAGAAGTTTAACTATTAAGGAGAAAACTTTAAGGGAATGTCAGGAAGAGTTATTTATGTGACCCATGGAGATCCTAGTAGGAATAAGGTAATTGCCTATTAGGAAGTCAGCAGATTCATAGTAGGTATTGACAAGGTATAAAAAACAGTTTAATCTGGATTTATATCCGAATAAATACCGAAGGGATCTACGAAATGTTGACTGCAGATTATATTATTGGTTTAACTGATGGAGAAGGTTGTTTTTTAGTTCAAATTAGAACTGATTATCGGATAGTCCTTCGATATTTCATAACACAACGTTTTGATAACAAAGAACTTTTAGATAAGGTTTTTGAATTTTTCAAAATAGGTTATGTATATAGAAAGTTTCAAGGAAACGATAAAAAGAAAACGACTTTTGTCTATGAAGTTACTAAACAAGATGATATTCAGAATGTGATCATTCCTTTCTTTAAGGAATATCCATTGGAAGGTGTCAAGCAAAGATCTTTTGAAAGATTTGCTCGTATTGCTGAAATTGTTAAAAATCGTCAGGATATACGCAAGTTAACAAAAGAAGAACTAGAAACAGTCTGGCAGTTAAAACTTACCATGAATACACTTCACAATAAGTTAAGAAACATTTCGGCTCGCTTAGTGCCGGAAATCGGCTCGCTAAGTGGGAACGGAAAGCAACCTTAAGCTATTCCAATCCGTCAAGGCAGCAAAGTCGGGGGCACCCGAACCTCGCCATTAGGCGAGGGAAGGTGAAACTGGCGATGAAGCTTAAGTCGTAACAAGGTATCCCTAGCTGAAGCTGGGGATGGATCACCTCCTTTCTGGAGTATTGTTCAAATCTGATGATTCTCGCTCCCGCAAGGGAAGAGCAAAGCACTGATTTGATCCAGTCTTGGTCTCACGACCAGACAAGCGCCTGTTGAATGGCAGGCAAAAAGCGATGATACGGCGCTATTTCAGGTAGTCAATCTGAAATGATCCGGATCCCCACCACTCTTTTGGTATTAATGACTTTTTAAATTATGAGTTTATCGCTTGAAGCTATAGGGGAGAACATGGAACTTAGGGTTACTCTATTAGGTCAGGTTCAACAACCTACAACTGTATCTTTTCTGCAAAGGATAAAAGATTGGCTGTTTGGGAGAGATTTGAGAGCTGTTTTCTTAGAAGAGCAGTGTCCTGATAAGGTTGAAAGACCTCTTGGAAACCCCCAAATCATCGTTTCTCGAAGTTGAGCTTTCCTTTTCTACTATGTTTTTTTCTGTATCTCTTTTTCTATAATATCTTCTGTGCTAAAATACAGTGTAACCGGCCACGTACCCAAGTAGCTAAGGGAACGGTCTGCAAAACCGTGATTCATCGGTGCAAGTCCGATCGTGGCCTCCGATTTGGTAAAATATAAAAAGTTTGGGCGGTTAGCTCAGCGGTAGAGCGCTTATCTGATAAGTAAGAGGTGAATGGTTCGACACCATTACCGCCCACTCGCAAATGATTTCAAAAATTAATCCGCAAGTAAAAATTGGTATTGGAGTTTTAGTTTTTAAAAACGGCAAAGTTCTGCTTGCTAAAAGAATAGGTTCGTTTGGGGCAGGGGAATATGGAGGGCCTGGAGGACATTTGGAATTTGGGGAATCTATAATAGGTGCCCTCAGGAGAGAATGCCAAGAAGAAGCAGGGATAGAAATAAAAAATATCAAATTTTTATGTTTGTCCAACATTAAAAAATACAGCGGCAGACACTATATTGATATTGGTTTAACAGCAGAATGGAAAAAAGGAAAACCAAAAGTTTTAGAATTGCAAAAATGTCAAGGGTGGGCATGGTATGGTTTAAATGATTTACCACAGCCTTTGTTTGTACCTGTTAAATCATATTTAAAAGCCTTAAAAAGTAGTCAAAATTTCTTTGATGAAGAAAAGACACACAAGATTAGCTAAGCTCAGGAAATGATAATTTTGATATAAAAAGTTATAGTTTGATATGAAGAAGGAATTAATTGTAATTTTGCTGCTTATTCTTATTTGCTTCCCAGCAGTAAAAGCTCTTTTGCAGCCAGGTGGTTTTACCAGCCACGATTTAACTCATCATATAGTCAGACAAATTAGCATGGATAAGCTTTTATCTGAAGGTCAATTTCCTCCCAGGTGGTCAGGGGAATTGAACAAAGGATTCGGCTATCCGGTTTTTTTATTTAATTATCCTTTGCCAGCATTTTTGGGAGAAGTGTTTCATAAACTCGGTTTTAACTTTGTGAGTAGTGTGAAGACAGTGCTTTTTACCTCTATGATTATTTCGGTTTTAGGCATGTACCTTTTTTTGAAAGAATTACTAGAATCCAGATTATCAGCATTTCTAGGTGCAGTTTTTTATCTTTATGCACCTTTGCGGTTTTTGTATGTTTATGTTTCGGCAGCAACAGGTTCAGCGTTGGCATTAGGAATAATCCCATTTATTTTTTGGAGTATTACTTTGGTTGCCAAAGAAAAAAAGAGATGGGCGGTTTTGGGGGGAGCGGTTTTTTTGGCTGGTTTGATACTGGCTCATAATGTCACAGCCATAATCTTTTTGCCGGTTATATTAGCATTCTCATTAGTTTATCCTGCGTTGCGTTCGGATAATTTAGCAAAAAATTATTACAGGAGTTTGGCATTGATGTTTTTGCTTGGGCTGGGTTTATCTGTCTGGTTTTGGCTGCCGGCTGTTTTTGAAAAACAGTACATCTGTTTTGATGAAATCTTTTCCGGATTTTATAAAGATCAATTTGTTAACCTTTGGCAGCTTATTCGCTCTCCCTGGGGATATGGTCTGTCTCATCCGAAAAATCCGGAGCCCGGAGATATGTCTTATCAGCTGGGTTTGATGCAAATAGCAGTAGTGGTTTCACTTGCTGCGCTTTTGTTTTTTAAAAGAAAGATTAGGGAATTTAGGTCAGTAGGGGTATTTGTAATAATACTTTTTGTAATCAGCGTATTCATGATGCTTGAAATCAGCTTGCCTTTGTGGAACAATCTACCGTTTTTGAGCCTGATACAATTTCCTTTGAGATTTCAAGCTGTTTCTGTCTTTTCTGCCTCAATTGCTGCAGCATTGCTGATCAAGAATATGCCACACAGGAGTTTTTTGTTTCTTGCTTTGCTTTTTTTGGTACTTTATGCTAATAGAAATCATTGGAATATTAATGAAAAATTTGATCCCGGAGAAAAATATTACCTGAATTTAAAGACAACTTCAACCTCATACGCTGAGCATTTACCAAAATGGGGAAAGATCATGAACAGGAAATCTTTGGGTAAGTTTGAATTTATTACGGGTGGCGGGAAGATTAGCTTAGCAAAGGATTACTCGGCTGAAGTTTTGGCAGAAATAGAAGTTACCGGTTCTTCCAGGTTAAGGTTTAATCAATTCTATTTCCCGGGTTGGGAGATTGAAGTAGATGGCGCACAAACTTATTTTGATTATCTAACTACAGGAGAAAGTTATGGTTTGCCGGTGTTTGATATATCAAAAGGAAAGCATTTGGTAAAAGCTGAATTTAAAAATACTTCTGTTCGGGATATTGCAGATGGGATAGGCATGGTAAGTGCGTTGGCGTGGTTGGTTTTAGCCGTCCGGCTGACTATGGTAAGATGATCTTATGCAAGTTGTTAATCCCCAACTGATATCCGGCAAAAAGATATTACTGCGTTTGGATATAGATGTTCTTTTTGAAAACGGACAAGTGGCAGAGGATTTTAGATTAAGGGCAGGACTGCCAACAATCCATTTATGTTTAGAACATGCCGAACAGGTAATCATCATGGGCCATATTGGCAGACCTGAAGGTAAGGTGGTTAAGGAACTGTCGGTTGCTCCTATAAAAGACTGGTTGATTAGTCAAAATCTATCTTCCTACTTGACGAGTGGGAAGCTAAAGTTGCTGGAGAACTTAAGATTTGATCCTAGGGAAGAAGCAGGGGAGATAAGTTTTGCTAAAGAACTGGTAAGCATGGGAGAAGTTTTTGTAAATGAGGCTTTTGCTTCTTACAGGCCTGCTGTTTCAACAACTGTTTTACCTGCGCTTTTGCCTCATTTTGCCGGTTTAAGATTTGCAGAAGAAGTGAAGGTATTAACCGGTGTCAGGGATAATCCCAAAAAGCCTTTTATAGCTATTATGGGAGGAGCTAAAGTTAAAGATAAGTTGCCGGTAATTGAAGTTTTAGCTAAAAAAGCCGATGCTGTTTTGATAGGGGGGAAGTTGATACATGAGATAAAGGAGCAGGGTTTGAAACTGCCAAAAAACGTAATGGTCGGGATGTTATCAGAGGACGGATTTGATATTGCCCCGCAAACAACTGAAGCATGGGGGGAATTAATCAGCAAGGCAGCAGAAATTGTCTGGAACGGGCCTGTGGGTAAGTTTGAGGATTCTAAAAATGATCAAACTAAAAAAGTGGCTGAGATGATTTTAGATACCAGCGCTGAGATTGTAATCGGGGGCGGGGATAGTGTGGCTGCCCTTAGCCAATACGGTTTGCTGCAAAAAGCAGAGGAAAAAGCATTTGTTTCAGTAGGCGGTGGGGCTATGTTAAAACTTTTGTCAGACGGAATCTTGCCAACAATAGAAGCTTTACGATGATTTTATCGATTTTACTGATCAATTATCTTGTTTGTATTCAGTTTCAAGGCCAGTTAATTGTTTATCTTAGGGAATACTGTTTAGATTACCAGTGTGCGCAAGCTGTTTATCCGCCTCGGGAGTAGTTAGAGCCCAATAAAAGGATTTGTATAAAATATCTTGAGGCGATGTTCCTAAATTTGCAGCCTGCATGCTTGGACGAACCCTTGCAAAGCCTGCATCCATGTTGTTGGGATCATTGATATCAGTTCTCTCTATTGCTTTAAACGCTAGTAAGTATCCAGCAAGATCAATTACAGCGGCAAATCTGCCCAGGGCATTGTTTACTATAGAGAGTGATTGAGTTAGAGCTTCAGTTTGTCTTTTGCCACCATTCGGTGTTCTAACCTCCATAGTGATATTTAATCCTAAGCCGTGCATCTTTTTTACGCTTTCCTCAATCAAGATATCTACTAGTAACGACGAGCAAGCTTCTTTGATATAAGCAAATCTTTCAAAGTTTGTATATAATTGTCTCTGTTCTGGTTTTATAAATGAAGGATCAGGAGTAGTAATTGTTATTACCGGACTAAAGCCTTCATATAAGGGTATATTTGTCGGATAATCTATATCTATCAATGGAGTTCCATCTTCAGCTAAATTTGCAGTAGGAATTCCAGATTTTTCTGAGTCTAAGACTAAGCCAATATAAGGTAGCCTTATGAGAGTTGCTTTTGTGGGATATAGAGGTTCAAGAGTGGTAAATGAAGAATCTCTAGGACTAAATAAGCCTGTGACTTGATTGGTATTTATGGTTTTTAAAACTACTACAGGTTCGGATACTTTTACTTCTAAGCCGTCATAATTAACGCTTTTTGGAGGGTTTGGTTCATAAAAAGGTTTAACTCGAGCAAACAAAAGGGATTTGACTACAGAATCAGGTAATTGTCCTAGCTCGTCATTGAGTCTTTGTTTCCCTTGCTCTGGTTTTTGAGGTATTCCGGTCTCAGGTTGAACAGTTGGTGTTGGGGTAGGAGGTTTTGAAGGTGTACAAGTAGTCAGAAGACTAGGAGCTAACAACAACATATCTACAAATAAACTCCAGCGAGAAGCACGAGATAAAGGTTGTCTTTGAATTACATCTTTTATCCAGCCGCCAGGCGCGAGTATTTGGACAACATCTCGTCTTGAGAATAGTTCGGGTGATGATACTACTTCGGGTAATGACTCTGCTGTAAAAACCATAAGCCCTATAGTTTATCATAAATCTTAATCTGATACAAATTTTTAGAAATGAGTAGTAGAATAGAGAAATGAATGAGCGGCTATTAAGATTTTTCCTTTTAGGAAGTCTATTTTTTATTCCTTTGTTGGGGTCTTATTATAACTTTGGCTATGAAAAAACCAAGGTATTGTTTTTTATATTAAGTATTAGTTTGATAGGGTTTATCTGGTTGCTTCAGAAGCCGCAGACGAAGTGGAGTGCAATTAAAATTGCCTCATTGATGTTTATTTTAGTTCTTTTTATAACCTCGGCCTTGAGCATTGATTTTAAATTGAGTTTGCTGGGTCAAGAACCTTATTTTCAAGGACTAGTCCTGTATGCCTATTTGTTTTTATTTTCCTTACTGGTATCTTCTGCGGCAATAACGCTGGAGCATGTGGCTTTAGTACTGACTGGTTCTGCTATCATAGTTTCTTTGGTGGCAATCCAGGATTGGATTTTGTTAAATATTTTTAGCCTTCCCGTACTTAATTACGCAGGCAGGGTGGTTTCTACTTTTGGCCAGCCTAATTTTTATGCCGGATTTTTGCTCTTGAGCTTGCCTTTTGCATATTATTTATTTAAAAACTCAAATAGAAAACTAAGCTATTTTGGGTTTTTTAGCGCTTTAATTTCTATTGTAGGGATATTTGTTAGTTATTCAAGATCAGCGATTCTGATGACATTGATGCTGGTAGTTTTGGGATTAATCGCAGAGTTAAAAAATAAATTTAAGATCGGTTTGATTGTTTTAGGAGTGGTTTTGATAACTATTTTAATGGCTTTGAAATTATCTTCCGGAATAGTGGGTAATGAAATTTCCCGGCCAATTAAAACTCTTAACCCGGATTTAACTAAGGAATCAATCGAAAAAAGAATCTATATTTGGCCGGTGGCTTTTAAAATTACTATGCAAAAACCCCTTACAGGTTATGGTTTGGAGAATATCGACAAAGCGTTTGCCGGTTATTTTAAAGCAAACAAACACCTGTTTTTTGAGGAAAACCTAAAAATCTCTCCTGTCTTAATCAGCCTGAAAGAGCTTACTATTGATCGTTCTCATAACTATCCTTTGGATTTATTTCTTTTTTCTGGAGCATTTAGTTTTTTATCCTGGGCAGTACTTGTTATCTTATTATTTAAAAAGTCTGTCCAAAAAATTCTCGATCAAAAACAGCATGGATATATTTTTATAGTCTCCTTAGCTATTTATTTGATTTGGATCCAGTTTCAAAATCAATCTATAGTTCATTTGATGTATTTTTGGTTTTTGGTAGGATTAATTGACCAAGGATTTACCGATTAATGCGAAAACAAGCCATTTCTAAAACATTACTAATTTTAATTATCATAGTTTATCTTTTTGATTTTTTGATAATCTTTTTTGACAAAAATCCACAAATATATCTTGAGCATATTTTGGCTTATCCGATTTATACTATTAAATATGCAAAAAATATGATTTTAAAACAACATCCTCCTATTAAACCCAAAAATACCTACACCATAGCTTTAGCGGGAGACTCCATGACTGATGCATTAAGAGATGCAGAGTTTCAGCTGCAAAACTTTTTTATTCCTTTTTATCAAAGAAGAAACATTAGAGTGTTAAATTATGGTTTTTCGTCAACAAATGTTTTATCAGTTCCCGACAGGTTATTGGAAGAAACTGTATATTTAACAAAAACATATCCACCGCTTTTAAGCAGTGATTTAGATCTGGTGATCATAGAATCTTTTGGCAATAACCCTCTTTCGGAATTCTCTCTAGAAGCTGGTCTTAAAAAGCAAAATGAGGTTTTGGATCAAATAATCAAATTGATTCAAGAAAGAAACCCGACTACATTGATTGTCTTTTTAGCAACAGTGGCGCCGAGCAAGCGGTACGGTGAAGGCGTAATAGATCTAAAGCCTGAACAACGAATAAAATGGAAAACAGAAAGAGAGGAATATATAAAAAATCATATTGCTTATGCCAAATCCCATAGAATTTTACTAATAGATCTTTACAACAAAACTAAAGATATCGAGGAAACCCCGTATATCAGCCAATCAGACTATATTCATCCTTCAAATGAAGGGTTAATTTTTATCAATAAAGAAATTGCTGAATTTATTATTAGGAATAGGCTTTTACCGATCTAAAATATAGACTTTTAATAATGTTGGTTAATAATAATAATGTTGGTGCTTGACAAAAGGGAAGATATGGTTTTTACTTAAATTAATGAACCAAAAAGGTGCTGCTCATATTTTGGGTTTAGTTTTATTGATAGTAGGACTTGTAGTTGCTGTTTATCTTGTTCAGCAAAAAACCAATCTTTTCCCCAAAGCTGCTTCTGCTCCTATTGGTTGCAAGACTGATTCTAACTGTCCAAGAGGTTATAAATGTCAGATTCAAGCAACAACACTAAGGGAGTGTCCTTCAGGTGTCAGCAATCCAGCCTGCAATGCTGTTGCCGGTAAATGTGTCCCTATTCAGGTCTCTAAGACAGCACCTTCAACTAAACCTTCAGAACCACCCTTTGTTGTACCTACTCCAGCCCCAATTGTTTGTACTGCCTGCAGGGCTGATTTGAACGGGGACGGACAGGTAAATATGTCTGACTTTGGAAGGATGCTTAGATGTATGGGCAAGAAATCAACAGATTCGATAAATGGATATTTTTGTAGCAGGGCTGATTTGAACGGGGACGGACAGGTAAATATCAGTGATTTTAATTGTATAAGAGAGCAATACATGAAGAATTGTCAGTTAGGCATTGGAGGACCTTATAATATTAGTATGTCTGACGATCCAGCTACAATTGCTTGTAAGGTTGGACAGACAGATTGTTTTTTCTCAACAGTTGTTGCCAAAAATAAACTGGATAAGTCTTTATATAAAACAACTATCTGGAATTCCCGTTACAGCAATGTTCAATTTCAGGGACTGAATGGACAATGGAATGAACCGGGCAGCGAAAGTCAATCCGATCGGGTCATTAAATCAGGAGAAGGATTTAGTATTTTGGTCAGGTTAAAATCATTTTCTGAAATAGGTATCTATAACGATGTTCTGTATATTGATGCTCAAACTTGTAATCTTAAAACCACCCCTCCTGACTGTTATTTTTATGGGGCTACTAAAATTCCTTTCAAAATCACGGTAAATTAATTATACCCTCCCCAAAAACTTTTTATGTCAAAAGCAGTGATTAATTTCAAGAAAGATTTTGTGGTATACTTAATTGATGATAGATAACACAAGAAGTTCAGACGAAACTTCCTCTTTGCCGCCTATCAGTGTACTTTTTAACGAGTCTTGGCAAACTTTTACCCAATCCGTTCTGTCTATTTTTATGCTTAATGTTTTAGGAATAATTATCTATATTGGTTTAGCAATCATTGCTGTTTTATTTTTTATTCTTTCCGGTGTTGGATCATTCTTGCTCAAAAACGGACCGTTAGGAATAGCAACTACGTTACCTTCTGTTCCTAGCTCAACAATCGTAATATTGGTTGCAATAGCTGCGATACTTGGACTTATTTGTTTGATAGTTGGACTAGCATTACAGATTGCTTCAATTTTGCTTTTAGATAGCAAAGGAAAAACCCCTTTAGGAAGTGCTATCAAGAGGAGTTTTGGATTAATTCTTCCGCTTTTCTTAGTGAATATTCTTGTATCAATATTAACATTTGGAGCTTTCTTTGTTTTCATTTTGCCAGCTATACTCTTTTATTTCTTGTTAGCCTTTGTCCAATTTGAAGTGATATTAAATAATCAGAGATGGTTTGGAGCTATTAGACGATCTGTTTTTGTGGTGAGTAAAAATTTTGGCGCAATCCTTATTCGTTTAATTGTTATTGCTTTGATCTATATTGCTATTGCAGTCATTGCTCCTAACTTACTGAATAGAATAGGCCCAGAAATACAATTTTTTGTTGGGATTATTTCTTTTCTGATAAACCTGCTTTTGGGTTGGTACATGCTTGCTTATCACATCACTCTTTATAAGCAAAGTTTGCAAGTTAAACAAGTGCAGATAGGCCTAGAAACAGAGACTGAGAAAAGTATTACTTGGATATGGGTTATATCAATTATCGGCTGGTTAATAGCTGCAGGCATCTTCTTTATGAGCTATAAGGTGGTTTCTTCTGGAGTTTTGCAGGATGTACTTAAAAATTCAGCTATTTCACCAGGTGAATCAATACAACGTTCGATTGACGAAATGAACCCTGAAGCAAAGAAACATTTTGATCGATCTCTAGAGCTTTTTAAACAGATGAGAGAGATTTCAAGTTCAGGGAAGACTGATACAGAAATAATTGCAGATACCAAAAAAATTAATGATGAAAACATATTAGAGCTTGAAAAAGCTCTTGATTTAGAACCAAATAATCCTAGAATCTGGCATACATTAGGTAATGCATACACTTGGGTCAGTTCCATAGGGAATTTTGAGGATGGTTTAGCTGCCTTCAAAAAAGCAGAAGAGCTAGATCCTGATAATGTAGTTTATATCAATGGAGTTGGTGATTTCCTAATACGTATGGGTAAGTATGAAGAAGCTGTGCTCCATTTTCAAAAAACCCTGAGATTAACAAATAAATCAGGTTTTGCAAATCTTAGTGTAGCTCAAGCGTATTCTAATCTAAAAATTTATGATTTAGCCAGAGAACATTATCAAAAAGCTATAGAAATATTTACTTCAGAGAATCAAGATGGCGACTACGATATTTATCTTTTGCAAGCAAGAAAAGAATTATCGAATTTACCAAAATGAGCACCTTTGGCGTAGTTTGACATAGCTATTAATTTATTATAAGATATAAAAAATGAACATTTTTGGTTTTTATTTAAATATAACTTTACTTCTTTGGATTCTGGCTGGGATAATTACTTTTGTTCTGCTTTTCCTTTGGAATAGATATAACACTTTTGTTTCAGGACGCAATAAGGTAAAAACAGACTTTGCTGATATTGATGTGCAACTTAGACGCCGTGCTTCTTTAATTGAAAATCTTGTCGCAATTGTTCGGGAATATGCTAAGCACGAAAAAACAACTTTTTCCGATGTGGCAAAGGCTCGTGCAGCACTTGAGAAACCTCATGGTCCGAAAGATTCTGCCCGAGCAGATAATATGTTGACATCTGCTTTAAAGTCATTATTTGCAGTTTCAGAAGACTATCCTGATTTACTAGCTTCAAAAAATTATCAAGATTTACAAGCAGATATTAAAGAGATAGAAAGTTTGATAGCTAAATATAGAGAAGAATATAATCAAACAATTTTAGACTTTAACACAAAAATACAAACCTTCCCAAATCTATTAGCAGCCTCTTTGTTTAATTTTCAAGAAGAAGAACTGTTTGAGGCAGGTTCAGAAGGCAAACAAGAAGTCAAATTAGCTGCTGTTTAAAAATATGTTGAGCAAGTCCCCATATAAAATAGGTCTTGGGCCTAAAACTCTAAGCAGGGCAAGACGCATCTTAGGTTCCTTGCTCCTTCTATTAACAGTTGTTATTGTAGCTGGCATACATCAAGGAGTTGCATCAGGAGATTTTGATAAAGTTCTTTTTAAACCATTCAGGGAATTTGGCTCTGATTTTGAGAAAGCTGTTAATTCACCGCCTAGTCCAGTAGCTTCCCCGTCGGCAACTTTGCGATCTTCTGACCCATCTTCAACCCCGTTTGTTAAAAAAACTGTTCCTCCTCAGCAAACCAAACCTGTTGTTGCTAGCTGTATCAGAAAAAATATCAGAGAAGGAGAATTTGCCAGCAATAAATGCTACTCACAGCAAGACTTTGAAGATTTGCAGTATTATCTACAAAGATACAACAGTGCTGTCTTTGATTTACAAGCAGCTAATGGTTCTATGAGAATTACTTGTAATTGTAGAGTCCAACAAGAATGCGATTTCTTTAAACAGTCTTGTGAAGATGATAAGAATAAGAAAACTCAAGCAGAAAGCGACATTGAAAAGTATAAAGGTATTATTCAGGGAATAATCGCCAGGGGAAAATAATTTAATCCCTTGCGGGCTCGATAAGAAGGGAAGATGTTTTTTAATTAAATCAATAACTAAAGAGCATCAAGTATACTGATGTGTGGTATATTTAATTTAATGAATTCAAGAATACTTCTTTTACCGGTTATTGCTACAGTTTCCTTTTTAACCCTATTTGCAATCTATTCTAAGGCGATAGGTCCTATACCATTATCGGTTAATTTGGTTACTACTACTAAATCTCATACTTTTGATGTTGCTGGTGTAGGGAAAGTAACTGTAATGCCTGATGTGGCCACAATTAATGTGGGAATCAGAGCGCAGGCGCAAACAGTTAAAGCTGCTCAAGATCAACTAAACACTAACATCAATCAAGTTACTCAAGCCATAAAACAGCTGGGATTAGACCAAAAAGATATCAAAACCACCGATTACAACATCTATCCTGATTATGATTATTCGGCCGGGTCTCAAAAAATTAAAGGCTACAGTGCCAATACCAATATCTCTGTTAAGACGAAAGATTTAGATAAAATTAACCAGGTAATCGATGCTGCAACCGCCAGTGGAGCAAATCAGGTTTCCGGGATAAGTTTTGATGTTGATGATAAAGAGAAGGCTGAAAATCAGGCCAGAGAAAAGGCAGTTTCAGATGCCAAGAGTAAAGCCGTTGCTGCAGCTGAAATTGCCGGATTCAAGCTGGGAAGGATTATTAATTATTCTGAAGATTTGGGAAGAGG
>JAHIVD010000054.1 GCA_018816815.1 Patescibacteria group bacterium | reverse complement strand
AACTGGATAGTCTGCAGAAAAAATTATTAATAACCTGGGTAGTTATTCCTCCGCTTGTTGCGAGCGCTATTTCACTTGTAGTACCTGTTTACAATTACTTTAGAGTACTGTTTATTTTACCCGGTTTTCTTATATTAGTTGCCAGCGGAATTTTGTCTTTTAAAAACAAACTTAGACCGGGTTTTTTAGTTTTAGTATTTTTAATAGAAATAGCCTGTTCTTTTATATATCTTTTAAATCCTGCCTTTCAAAGAGAAGACTGGAGAGGTTTAGTTGATTTTTTCCAAAATACTAAACCTTCAATAGTTTTATTTGAAAGCTCCGGAACCCTTCCTCCTTTTGATTACTATGCTAAGGGAAGCTTAAATGCAAAAGGAGCTTTAACAGATTTTCCGGCCAAGAATGAGGATTCTGTTTCTGATTTGGAATCCCTTCTTGGTAGCTACAAGGAAGTATATCTAGTTGATTACCTGGTGCAGATTAGCGATCCAAACAGATTGGTTGCCGGGGAATTAACAGGTTTAGGATATAAAGAGGTAGATATTAAAAATTTCAACGGTGTTGGGTTTGTTTATCATTACATCAAAGAATGAAAAGTTTTTTTTCTAAGAAATCCTTAATATATCCGGTACTATTTTCAGTTGTAGCAATTCATGTATTTGTATTAACTAAATTAATCTATTTTCCATATCCGGAACTATTTATTTATCCGTATCTTGCAAGTCACGGTTTAAAACCATATGCCCAAATTTTGGACCAGCATTTTCCGGGACTTTTGTTTTTGCCGGTCAACTTTAATAATTTAGGAATGAATACTCCCGAGATAGCCAGGATTTGGTCAATTGTTGCAGTTATCCTAATCCAGGTAATATTATTTTTTGTCAGCAGTAAAATATTAAAAAGCAAAACTAAAGCACTTTTAGTAAATATTCTTTACCTGATATGGCAGCCCTTTTTTGAGGGTTGGATTTTATGGATAGATAGTTTCCTGCCACTTCTGCTTTTGCCTGCTTTTTATTTTCTCCATCGCGGCAGAGCTTTTACAGCAGGAGCATTGATGGGGTTGGCTATTTGTTTTAAACAAACCATTATTCCGCTTTCTTTTTTTGCCTTGGTTTATTTCTTTTTACAAACGCGTAGTTTTAAAAAGCCCTTTAGGTTTTTAGGAGGATTATTGATTCCTGTAGGAGCAATGGTTGCATATCTTATTGGCATAGGGGTATTTTTTGATTTTTGGTACTGGACTGTTGTTTTTAATCTGACAACTTATGCTCAGTTTGGCAGGGGAGGTGGTCCGAGCTTGGCTCATTTTTCCAGAGTGTTTTTAGTTTTTGGTTCAGCTTTTTTAATAATTAAAAAGATTAAATCACAAGAAGCGCAAGTCCTGCTTATTTTTTTAATTGGCACACTACTGGGACTTTCTACCAGGTTTGACTTTGTGCATTTTCAACCTGCTTTGCCGTTTGCTTTAATTGCTTTTGTTTTTGTGTTGGGGCAATTACGGGGATTTAAGTTGTTAGGGATTGCTTTTTTTTACAGTTTGATTTTAATATGGTGGCTCACCATTTTTTATAAAGGTCACCTTGGGGATCGGGTGATATCTTTTGATTCCGGCACCAGGAAACTTGCCGTAAAAATTAAGGAAAATACCATCCCTGGTGAGAAGATCTTTATATATGGCGCTTTGCCGCATCTTTATCAGATGTCCGCTACCTTGCCCCCGGGGGATATTTTTGTTTTCCAGTTTCCCTGGTTTTTGAAAGTTGCGCAAAATAGAATCCTTGAAGGTATTATGAAAGATAGACCTAAAATAATTGTTTCTGACAGAACAGTTATAATTGAAGGGGTAAAGATAATTGATTTTGCCGCAGATATTGATCAATATATAGGTAGAAATTATCAAAAATTTGACAATGTTGGAACAACAGATATTCTGCGGAGGAAAAATTAAAATATGAACAAAAAAATTAAAGTTGGTATGGATATATCCCAGCTTGCACACAAAGGCGGTGTGGCAACTTATACCAAAAATTTATCCGATAATCTCTCCGAAATTTCTTCTTTGGAAATGGTTTACTTTTATTCATCTTTAAGAAAGGCATACAAAGGTGATTTGAAAAATATTAAATCATATAAAATTCCGCCAATGCTTTTTGAAATCCTTTTTAACAGATTAAGGATTGTACCGATTGAAAATTTTATTAACCCGGTTGATATTTTTCATTCATCAGATTGGACACAGCCTCCGACCAGAGCCAAGAAAGTTACCACATATCATGATGTAGTTCCCTTGAAATATCCCCAGTGGTCGCATCCGGAAATTATTGATGTTCACAAAAGACGGTTAAAACTGGTGGAAAAAGAGATAGACTTTGTGATTGCAGTTTCAGAGTCTACGAAAAAAGATTTGATGGAAGTTTCTAATATTCCAGGAAGCAAAATCAAAGTAATTCATGAGGGACCAACAGCTCAATTTAAACCCCAATCTAAAGAGAAGATCAGGAAATTTAAGGAGAAATACGGCTTGCCGGATAAGTTTGTGCTGGCAATCGGAGGAATAGGCAAGAGACGGAACTTGGACAGGATTAAACAAGCTTGTAAAGACCATCATTTGGTTGTGGCAGGTCAATCACTCCCCTGGTTGGGTATTGAGGAGCTGGAGTTGCTGTACTCCAGTGCGCAAGTTTTGCTGTATTGTTCTTTATATGAGGGTTTTGGTATTCCTATACTTGATGCATTTTCTTGCGGGTTACCGGTGATTACATCCAATGTTTCCTCAATGCCGGAAGTAGGCGGGGATGCAGTAGTCTATATTGATCCATTGAATATTGCTGATATCTCAAATAAGTTAAAAGAGGTTTTGGGAAATAGTGATTTAAGGGGGGATTTAGTTAGAAAAGGATTCAAGCAGATAAAAAAATTCTCTTGGAAAAAGACCGCAGAAGAAACTTACTCAGTTTACAAAGAACTTACCTGTTAAATGATTAATTTATTGCAAAATAAAAAACTTGTACTGCTTTGGAAAAAGAAAATATTAATTTTTCTTATAGTTTTAATTTGCTTTGCTGTTTTCTTAAGATTTCATAATCTTTCTAATATTTATATTTTCAATTTTGATGAAGAGTATCAGGCTTCGTATGCCATGACATTGGTGAAGGATTTTCACCCGATTTGGATAGGTGTCAGCGCTGGTTTTTTAGATTTTTACATGGGTCCATATTTTACTTACTTTACGGCTTTTTGGTTATGGTTTTCCCAGGGCGACCCACTGTTGACAGCATATGTAGCTGGAGTAGTGGGTGTTTCGACTTCGGTAGTGGTTTTTTTTACAGGATGGAAATTTTTCAACTTAACTACCGGAATTATAGGTTCTCTGCTATATGCGGGGTTGCCACTGGTCGTATTTTACGACCAGAAGTTTTGGAATCCTATGTTTGTTCAGTTGATAGTGCTTTTGATGTTTGTTTCACTCATGCTTACAAAAAAATCTGTTTGGTGGTGGCTTTTATATGCAGCTTTGATTGGAGTGATTTTTGAAACTGATTTACTACCAATACCACTCGCTTTAATCGGTATCTGGTTTTTTATAAAAGGCAAGTATTTTTTGAACAAAAAGTTAGTTTTAAGTTGTGTACTGGTATTCTTGTTATTTTATTGGCCGCTTCTAGTATTTGATTATTTCCACAACTTTAGTAATTTGACTGTTTTAGGTCGTTACAGCGAACAGGCAGAGAAAGTTGGAGCAAAAATTGACCCTCAAAAAAAAATTCTTTCGGTCTTCGATACAATGGGGAGGTTTTGGTATTTAGAACCAGGAAATTCAAATGCTGATGAAATAAGCACTGCTTGTTATTCGGTATCAACAAAACCAGAGCTTAGTTTTATAGATAAATATTCACAAAGAACATCCCCTCGTTTGGGATTAATAGCACTATCTGTTGGTTTATTTTTATCTTTTTTATTTATAAGCTTTAAGAAGAAACAGGAAGCTTATCTGCTTTTGTCGTGTTTTATATTAATATCACTAGGATCTTATATTTTTTATTCCGGAGGCACCTTTGAGTATTATCTTCACGGATTTGTAACATTATTTGTTTTTATTCCGGGAATTATCATTAGCCAGATTCATAAAAAATACAAGCCATTCTTTTATGCCTTAATAGGATTTGTTTTAATACTAGGTACTTATACGGTTTTACACACCTCAGATAGTTTTAGTCTTGGTGCAAAAAAGAGATTGATTGCAAAAGTTATGAACGTTGTTTCGAATGAAAAATTTTCAATAGAGGGGATTGGTGTTTGTCATAACTGGGAAGGATGGCGGTATTTATTTAAAGTTTACGGAAAGACTCCTTCCAGAAGCTATACTGATCAAAATTTTGGATGGCTTTATCTAGGGGAAATTTATGAAGGTGAAGTATCTTATGAAGTGATTCTTGCAGAGTCTAGGATATCTTCTAACATAGATATCAGTGGATACGATAGAATTAACGAAGGGGGTTATTCTGCTTTTATTAAAAAAATAAAATGAAAATTTGGATTGATGGATATGAGGCAAATGTTTTGCAGAGGCTAGGTTCATCCCAGGTAGCTTTCGAGCTCTTAAAAAGCCTGGAAAAAATTGATAGAAAGCAAAGTCTGCGGTCCAGTGATCCTAAAAATGATTATGTAATTTTATTACCTTCTCCCCCGCTGGGTGATTTGCCAAAAGAAAGGGTTGGATGGAAGTATAAAATACTTAGGCCCAAAAGGCTTTGGACCAGGATTGCTTTACCTTTAGCGCTTTATTCCGCAAGGCAAAAACCGGATATATTTTTTTCTCCCACTCACTATATTCCCAGGTTTACTCCCGCCGGGGTTAAAAGAATTGTTACAATATTTGACTTATCTTTCCTTCGTTTTCCGGATATGTTTGAAAGGAAAGATCTTTACCAGCTCAAAAATTGGACTAAATTTTCAGTAGAAAATGCGGAACAAATAATCACTATCTCCAGCTCCAGCAAAAAAGATATTATCAGGCAGTATGGACTGAGCAAAGACAGCATTACTGTTGCATATCCGGGATATGATAAAGAAAAGTTTAAAGTTCAAAGCGAAAAGTTAAAAATTGAGGAAATTAAAAAAAGATATAAAACAGGGGATAACTACCTTATATATATAGGGACTATTCAGCCCAGAAAGAATTTAATTAGGTTAATGGAGGCATTTGCACGCGTCATCCTGGAGGGAGCGCAGCGACCGATAGGATCACGGAAGGATTCTATCGCTTCGCTCCAGAATGACAGTTTGGAATTAGTTGTAGTGGGCAAAACTACAGGCAAAGGCAGGCAAGGCTGGATGTATAAGGATATTTTACAATTACCTAAGAAGCTAGGGATAGAAGATAAAGTACGGTTTTTAGGTTTTGTGCCAACAGAGGATTTGCCAATACTTTTATCAGGGGCTTTAGCTTTTGTTCAGCCATCCTTGTGGGAAGGGTTTGGGATACCGGCTCTGGAGGCAATGGCTTGTGGTACACCGGTTATTGTTTCCAATGTTTCCTCTTTACCGGAAGTAGCAGGGAAGGCTGGAGTGTTGGTAGATCCTTATTCTATAGATCAAATAGAGCAGGCAATACGACTTGTGGTAACTGATAGAAAATTGCGGCAGAAATACTCAAAAGCAGGGATTACCCGGACCAGGGAATTTTCTTGGGATAAGATGGCGAAAACAGTGCTAAAAGTTTTTAAAAAGGCAGTTAGTGGTTAATTTTGAGGAATTGAAGAAATATTAAAAAACCCTAGGTGTAGCTTCGTTTCTACCTCGGAGGTAGGATATCATTGTTTTGCGTTATAATCGTTTACGATTACATCGTCAATTACATCGTTAGCTTCTTGTATCACTATGCGATATAATTAGTTGTATGGCTATATTCCGGGATCGGATGGGGAAATCCTTAAGTGTAAACGAAGCTTCTAAAAAAGCTGTGAACAGAGTATTTAACTATATTTTAGATTTTGAATTATTGCTGGTGAGCTGGGTAGGATTAGTGCCTTTTCATCTGTTGCGTCTTTTCTTTTACAGCTTAGCAGGGTTAAAAATTGGCAAAGGCTCAAGGATTCATATTGGAGCCAGGTTTTTTTATCCTGCCAATGTAAAAATCGGTGAAGATTCAATTCTAGGTGGTAATATTTTTTTAGACGGTAGGGATAAATTAATAATCGGCAATCATGTAGACATTGCCTCAGAGGTGATGATTTATAATTCCGAACATGACATTAATTCAGAAGATTTTCATGCAATTTCCGCCCCTGTTGAAATAGGGGATTATGTGTTTATTGGTCCAAGAGCCATTATTTTGCCCGGAGTAAAAATCGGCAAAGGTGCAGTAGTAGCAGCCGGAGCAGTGGTGACAAAGGATGTGGGACAGTTTCAAATTGTTGGCGGAGTGCCGGCAAAAGTGATAGGGGAGAGAAAGAATAGAAATCCGCATTACAAACTAGGTAGGGCAAGACTGTTTCAATGATGAAGAAATTTTTTCTTGTATTTTCCGCAGCGCTTTTGGTTTATATGATTTGGCCAGGGCCATCAAACATAAGCGATTTTATGTCACTTCCCCATTCTGTTAAATCCGACTTGGCAGGGGATACGGTACAAATACCCAATGTAGTTGCATATTTTTCAGATAATTTCAGGGAAGAAGTAGTTTCTTTTTACTTAGAAAATTATCAGAAAAAAACAAGACTTCCTTTTGGCCCGATGCGGTTAAATCACCCGCCGGAATATTCATGGACAGTTATAAAAAAACACACAGACAGCACTTATTTTGAAGAATTAATTTATCCTTTAAGGGATTCTTTATATGTGAATGGTTTTGAACCGTTCTATCAAGACGGTTCACCAAAATTCTGGGGTGCAGGTAAATTCAATGTTGAGGGGGGCTTTTTCACAAAAGCTACTTTACGCTTTTATCCTTCTAAGATTGCAACAAAAATTTTAGTCTGGCTTGGAATAATAAGCTCAATTTATTTACTGTCAAAAATGGGAAAGAAAATTTTAGTATGATTATGCAAAAATTCCTTTCAATTTACCAAAACCTACTGTTTTTACTTGTTTTAGCCCTTTTTGTATTTATTCCGCTTTATCCAAAGTTTCCTTTGGTTAATGTTTCTGGCACATTTGTTGCTATAAGACTGGAGGACCTGCTGATCGGCTTAACAGTTTTTCTTTGGGGGATTCATTTAGTTCTATCAGGCAATTTAAGATCGCTGCTAAAGGATAAACTGAATTTAGCAATACTACTATTTTTTTTCATAGGAATAGTCTCTACTTTTTCAGCTATTTTTTTAACCCATACTGCTATTTCTCATTTAAGCATACTTCATTTTCTGCGCAGAGTTGAATTTATGATTCTTTTGCCTGTTGTGGCTTCTGTT
>JAHIVD010000053.1 GCA_018816815.1 Patescibacteria group bacterium | reverse complement strand
CTTTAGGAAACTTCATTGATTCCAAAATAATTGACAAAGTATACGCATTTCAGGCACCTGTTATCATCGGAGGAAGAAAAGCTGTCAGTATTGGAGGAAAAGGAATAGAAACTGTAGAAAAAGCCGTCCGTTTAAGAAATATCGCTCTAAAAAAATTTGACGATAACCTATTAATAACTGGTTATCCTGAATGAACTACCTTGCAGAAAAGCTGAGAGGCGTCGATAAATCGCAAGTTCTTACCACACTAATGACTGGTCATCTGAAATCGCGTTCGGACTATTTTCCAACCAAATTATTCATATATTTAAGATGGCAATGCAGATTGTTGCTCCATTGACAAACGCAAGTCTATTGCATATACTAACGCAAGTAGATTGCAATAGTATGACAGCAGCAAATATAAGACAAGCTTCTTGTTCCACAACAAAACATGATTGCAAGAAAGAGCTGAATCAAGTAGAGCTACGAGCAACACCAGCACGTCTAGCTGTAATGAAATTTTTGGAAACTATAAAAACACCCGTAGATGTAAATACGATTACGGATTATCTGCGAGAACATAATATCAAAACTGACCCTACTACAACATTCCGCATCATTAACTCATTTACTCAAAAAGGTCTAACAAGACAACTCTCTTTTAATGAGGGGAAGTTTCGTTATGAACTATCTGCAAAAGAAGACCATCATCATTTAATTTGTAAGAGTTGCGGCAATATTGATAATATTTCCGATTGCGCAATTCCCGCTTTGGAAAAAGGTATTGAAATTAAAAAAAAATTTAAAGTTACCAGTCATATACTTGAGTTTTTTGGGATTTGTGTAAACTGCCAAAAATAATTATGGAAAATAGGTGGGTATATTTTATTGCTGGAATTTTATTAATAGCTGTATTAAGTTTTTTTCTCAGTACTGGAATCTTTAAACAATCCACAACCTCACAACCAGGTATTAAGAAATTACAAGTAACAGTATCATTTTACCCTCTTTACTTCTTTTCATCCCAAATCGGTGGAGATAAAGCAGAAGTAAGAAATATTACACCTGCAGGTTCTGAACCGCACGACCATGAACCGACCACACAAGATATTGCCCGTATTGAAAATAGTAATATGCTTGTCTTAAATGGTGCAGTTGAAACATGGGGAGATAAGATAAAAGATAATCTCAAGGGAAAAAATGTCAAAATTGTTATAGCCGGAGAAAATTTATTTATTAAAGAATTAGTAAAAAATGGGGAGAAAATACAAGATCCTCATGTTTGGCTTGATCCTCAGTTGGCAAAAAAACAAGTCCAAAAGATAACTGAAGGATATGTTGAAATTGATCCTGCAAATACTATTTATTATCAAGATAACCAGAAAAAGCTTAATCAGAAGTTGGACGATTTAGATAATCAAATAAAACTTGGGCTTAAATTATGTAAACAAAAAGATATTATTACTTCCCACGCTGCATTTGCATACCTTACAGCACGTTACGGATTAAATCAGGTTGCAATTTCCGGACTTTCCCCTAATGCCGAACCATCTGCACAACGGCTCGTGGAAATAGCTAATTTTGTAAAACAGAACAATATTAAATACATTTTCTTTGAAAAGTTAGTAAGTCCAAAACTTTCAGAAACTATTGCTAACGAAGTCGGAGCCGAAACTCTACTGCTCGATCCCATTGAAGGATTATCAAATGAAGATATGAAAAGAGGAAAGGATTACTTCACGGTAATGCAAGAAAACCTGAAGAATTTACAAACAGCGTTAGAATGCACCCTTTAAATCCTTCCCATGCAATCGTACAGTTTGATAGAGTTTGCTTCTCTTACACAACAGAGGGGGTTATAAAGGATGTGTCTTTAGAAATTCATAAGGGTGATTATGTAGGCATCGTTGGGCCAAATGGAGGAGGAAAAACAACACTCCTCAAGCTTATATTGAGACTTCTTCAGCCAAACAGTGGCATTGTTAAGTTGTTCGGTATAGATATTAAAAATTTTAAAGATTGGTCTAAAATAGGATATGTTCCTCAAAAAACCTACATCGAGATGAACTTTCCAATTACGGTTGAAGAATTTGTTTCTATGGGCAGGTACGGCAAACGGGGTCTTTTTCTTTTTCCCACCAAAGAAGATGCAGAAAAAACCAGAACTGCACTTAAGCAGGTAGATATGCTTAAATATAAAGATAGACAGATTAATGATTTATCTGGTGGCCAACAGCAGCGTGTGTTTATTGCAAGAGCATTAGCGTCGGAACCCGAAATTATCTTTCTTGATGAACCCATGGTTGGTGTAGATATTAAAACACAAAAACAATTTTACTCTTTTCTCCAAAAACTAAATAAAGATTTAAAATTAACTCTTGTTTTGGTGACACACGAGCTGGATGTTGTTACTCACGAAGCAACAAAGTTGGGATATATAAACAGAACGCTTGAATATTATGGAGATCCGAAAGGATTCCTTAAAGGGAAATATTTTTATGAGCTTATAGGAAAAAAGGAGGTTCTTGCTAATGCCGGAGCTTCTTAACTACGGATTTATGGTACGGGGATTTGAAGCTGGAATCATCATCGCAATAATTGCTCCTCTTGTTGGGATCTTTTTGGTATTGAAGCGTTATTCGCTGATTGCAGATACGTTATCTCATGTATCTCTTGCCGGAGTTGCAATCGGTCTGTTTTTAAGGGTTAACCCTTTAATTACTGCAATTATCGTAGCCGTAATATCTTCTGTTGCAATCGAGAGATTGCGAATCAGCAAAAAGGTATTCGGGGACTCCGCACTTTCTATCTTTCTTTCCGGAAGTCTTGCAGTAGCAATTATCCTTATTAGTTTTGCTCATGGATTTGGGGTTAGTTTATTCAGCTATCTTTTTGGAAGCATTACAACTGTTAAGCAGATTGACGTGTATATTATCGGGGTACTGGGAGTACTGGTTGTAGCTACGATTATTGCATTTTATAAAGAACTTTTGTATGTAACCGTTGACGAGGAAGCAGCAAAAGTAAATGGAATTCCGACGAAATTTATTAATATTCTCCTTATTGTTTTAGCTGCCTTAACAGTATCGCTCGCTATCCCAATTGTAGGCGCTTTACTGATTGCTGCGCTTATCGTTGTTCCTGTAGTTACTGCATTACAATTTAAAACAGGTTTCAAGAAAACAATCCTAATTGCCGAAGTTGTTTCTATATTTTCAGTAATTTCGGGAATTATCTTTTCTTTTTATCTCAATCTTTCTTCCGGAGGGACAATTGTTTTAATAGCGATTGCTATATTTGTACTTACATTAATACTAAAAAGATGATCTTTCTTATTAAATCTGGATGAAAAAACTTAATAATCTAGAAGCAATACCGCCTACACCAATAGCAAACAGTATCTTAAAACCAGTTACAGCCAGAGCTTTTTCCCAACCAAACTCCTGTCTAAAAGCAGCAATAGTAGCAATGCAGGGAACATAGAACATACTGACAAGAGCTAAAGTAATCATCTGTACTGGAGTCAAAACTTGAGAAAAGTTAGCTGTTCCTAAAAGAGTAGCCAGCATTACTAAAATTAGCTCCTTCCTTAATATTCCAAAAATAAGCAAGACTCCGGTGATTGTTGGTAAACCAAGCCAATCCACAGTGATCGGGCTCAATATTACAGCAACAGCATCTAACCAGTCAGCCAACCGTAACAATTCAATAAATAATCCAGAAATTACAACCAAAGGCGCAGCAATAAAAATAAACTCTTTTAACCTAAACCATGTTTGTAAAATTATTGTCTTAAAATGAGGCATTTTATAATCTGGCATTTCCATAATCAGCTCAGTGGCTTCTCCTGGTAGAATCTTTGAGGCCAGTTTCCCTAATACAAAAATTGTTAAGATTGCCAAAAAATATAATCCAAAAGCCGGAGCAATTCCGACAAACTTCCCCACCAACCCCATAATAATTACGGTTACTGCTGAACAAGGAACAAAAGTAGTTAAAAATCCGGTGATAAATCTTTCTCTCTCAGTTTCCATAATTCGGCAAGAAAGACAACTGGGAACGTTGCAACCAAAACCTAGTATCAGGGGAATACAAGCCTTACCGTGAATCCCGATTTTATGCATTAAATTATCAGTTAAATAGGCAACTCTGGCTAGATAACCCCAATCCTCCAGAAAATACAGAAGAAGATAAAAAGGTAAAATATAAGGCAAGGCAATTTGAATTAAAGCAAATATGCTTTCTACTGCCGACCAACCCAAAGAAGAAAAAACTGAAATGCCAAAAATACCTTCATAGCATTTCTGCCAGCTGGCAAACACACCTTCCAGTAAAGAAGAAGACCAATTGCCGAATTTGAAAATAGTTAAAAACATAAAACCTAAAATTGCGATCAGTACCGGGTAACCAAAAATTTTATGACAGGTTATACTATTTAATCTATCTTCCAAGCTAATTAACTGTAATTTGGTAGTTTTTATAACCTTTTGAGCTATTTGAGAAACTAAACAACATCTTTCTGCCGCAATCACAATTGAGGAATCATGGCCATGAACTTTTTCAAGATGCAGGCATAATTTTTTTGCCTCTTCTATAATTTCTGGGTTATTGTCCTTTATCAGTTTTTCAACCTCTTTATCCTTTTCCAGCAACTTAATTGCCAACCACCTGCTAGGATAGTCTGTTTTTATTTCTTTGAGGGATTGAGTTAACTTTTCAACTTCTTGTTCAACCCCTTTCCAATATCTCAATTTTTGCGGGTTAGTGACCGGTAATTGAGAGCCAATAAGTTTCAGTCCTCGATCTAAAATCTCTGTTATGCCTTTTCCGTAAATCGCCTCTATGGGAACAACAGGGATACCCAAAAGTTCTTCAAGCTTTTTAATATCGATTGCTATCCCTTTCCTCGTTAAAAGATTTATCATATTCACCGCCAGGATTACAGGTCTTTCCAATTCCAGAAGCTGAAGAGTAAAAAGTAGATTCCTTTCCAGGTTTGTCGCATCAACAACATTAATAACAAAGTCTGGTTTTTGAACTGCTATATATTCCCTGGAAATTACCTCTTCAATCGAATAAGTGGTTAATGAATAAATGCCTGGTAAATCCAAAACATCAATCGTCTGCCCTTTGTAATACAAAGAACCCTCAGCTCTTTTTACGGTTTTCCCAGCCCAATTACCAATATGCTGATGAAGACCAGTAAGATAGTTAAAAATAACTGATTTTCCGACATTAGCATTACCAGCTAAAACAATATTTAATCTTTTCTCTTTTTTCGTTTTTATTGTCATATAATACCAGACAGCAAACTAATGCGGTCGCAGTACAGCGTGATAAGAACTTAATCGAAATTCTGACTTACTTCTTAAGTTCTGCTGCGGGGTAGTTCATTTTTTACGAAAACTTTCGAAGCAAGACCCCGACCCAAGATCAATCTTGAACCCCTCACCTCAACAATCACTGGTCCGGAAAGCGGTGCTTTTCTTACAACTCTTAATAAAGTACCTGGAGTTAATCCTAAATCAGCTAATCTTTTCGAAGCAGTTCTCCCTCCCATGATTGAAACAATTTTTGCCTCTTGTCCCTCTTTCAGTATTATTAAAGAAACGCTGTCCATCAGTTTATTATTGCAAATCACTTGCAATAATTCAAGGAGAACAATATTCCTTATTTCTCTGCTGTCAATGAAGCAATGAGAGTTGTGATGGGAACTGCCAAAATTAATCCTATGCTGCCAACCAAAGTTCTAACTATTTCGTCGGCGATAATTTCATAGTTAACTATCTCTGAGAAAGAACGAGAATTATCGATAAAAAGAAGAAGTAAAGGCAAAGCAGCGCCCGTATAAACTAAGACTAAGGTATTAACCATCGAGGCGATATGATCTTTTCCCAGCGCCATTGCTTTTTTATAAAGTTCTCCTGCTTTTAGCTTCGGGTTGGCTATTTTCAATTGTTGGACTATCGCTGATTGAGAAATGGTAACATCATCCAAAATACCTAAGACACCAATAATAATTCCGGCCAGAAGAAGACCCTTAATGTTAACAAGGCCTGGTTGATATTCCTGTAAGAAACCAGCCTCTTCGGAGGCGAAACCCGTCAACTTAGAAGCTTCGACAAAAATATTGGCTAAAATACCGGTAATGACAAGAGAGATCAATGTTCCTGTAATGGCTATCCCGGTTTTCTTATTTATTCCATGAGACAAAAGAAAGGTAGCAGGGATAATCATAAGTGATCCTAAAATAACAACCTGGACCGGATCGCTACCAGCAGAAATTCTAGGAAGAATAAACTTAAAGATAACCAGAAAAGAAATCCCCATGCCAACCAGAGAAGTCATTCCCTGCCAGCGACCAATTGCTACTGCCATGATCACAAAAATTATAAATAACCAAAATAAAGCGCTTCGTCTGACGTAATCAGTGATAAAGAAATTATCATTACCTTCAAAATCCTTACTGTAGTTTATTATCAGCTCGTCACCAACTTTATATTTTTGTAAGTTACTCACGAGCAAATTACCGTTTTCTATAGTTATCTTCTTATCTTTCAACGACCCCTTCGCGACCAGGATCTCCAACTTCTGATAAAGCTGAGGCTCTTTTGCCCCCATAGGAGTAACCTGTTTTTCCTCCAAAATCCGGGTAATTTTTCCTTCTAAAGTTTCTTCTTTGTGTTCAGTTTCCGGAAACTGTTGATTAAGTTCAATTCCACCTTGTTCAGCTTCATTTTGAGCTAACACTGTAGGACTAAAAAACAGACTAGAGGAAACAGAGAGACAAAAAAGAAAAATAGCAATAAGATATTTTTTCATTATTGTGTTTATTTTACCAAAAACAAGCCTTGCTTTGGGGTGATTAACTCACAAACTTTGCTTTAGAGTGACTAACTTGCAAGCTCTGCTTTAGATGAAATCGCAAGCTCTGCTTATTTTTCCTGTATACGAATTGCCTTTCCTTCGACTAAAGCAACGGCAATTTTTTTATGAGCACTAGCTAATATTCGGGCAAACGTGGGTTGAGAAATTTTCATTTTCTCAGCTGCTTTAGTCTGTTCTAAACCGTCAACCTCATGTAATTTCAGCGCTTCAAGCTCGTCAGGCAATAACACTATCTCCTCAAGCATCCGTAAGGGAATACCTTGAGGTTTAAAAAAATAAACATCCGGATTAAACCGCACACAGCGGGGTATTTTAGGTCTTGTCATGTTCTTAATATAATATCATTAAATCCCTAACTCATCATTGAATGCAAATCCTGACAAGACAGGGATTTGCTTACTCCTGCTTCTGTAAAGCTGTAAGCTCTTTCTCTAAATCCTCTACCTCTTCTTGTAGTGATTTACGATAGGTCTTGATATCCTGAATTTTTTCTTCTTTTGTCTGAGTTTGAGGAGCACCCCAT
This sequence comes from Patescibacteria group bacterium, assembly GCA_018816815.1. Lineage (GTDB taxonomy): Bacteria > Patescibacteriota > Microgenomatia > Daviesbacterales > UBA10151 > UBA10151. Next base: position 9,135 of record JAHIVD010000053.1, on the reverse strand, counting down.
CCAAAGTATCCACCTAATCCTCTGCCATATCCGCGGCATCTACCAAATCCCATTCTCATTCCTCGACCTCCTCCACATGAACCCAATCCTCGTCCGGTCATCGGACCTTGTCCTCGCGGACCTGTTCCATCAAATGCTGGCATATTTTCCGTCACCCCCTTTCATAAATATTCTAATGAATATGTATTCATAATAACACTAAGGTTTGCAGTTTGTCAAATCAGATAAATTAAGAGTAAAGTTCATAAAGAAATTACATAAAATTAAGACTTGATGCTATAACAAGCATACCTATTACAATGCCAACAATCGCAGCGCGGCCTTGGCTGTTTTCAAAGCAAGACGGGAGTAATTCGTCAAAGCTAATATAAACCATAATCCCTGCCACAAAAGCAAAAATATAGGATAAAAAGACAGGAGAAAGATAAGGCTGAAGAATGATATAAGCAATAATTGCTCCCAATGGCTCAGCAATCCCAGCAAGAAAAGTATAGCTAAAAGCTTTTAGTTTACTTTTTGTAGCAAAGTAAACAGGAGTAGCAATTGCTATTCCTTCAGGGATATTATGTAAAGCAGTAGAAAAAGCAATCATAGCACCATATCGAATATCCCCCAAAGAACTCATAAATACAACCATTCCTTCCGGGAAGTTATGGATAGAAATACCAACTGCAACCATAAACCCGGTAAGCATAAGTTTGTTGTATTTAATTCCATTTTTTGAACAATAAGCCATAAAATGATAAGGAGCAATAAAATCAACAACACCGATAAATAAAATCCCTAAGAAAAAAGCGACATTTGAAGGCAGAAAACCAAGTGTCTTTATAGCTTGGGGTATTAATTCTATAAATGAAAGATAAATCATTGCTCCGGCAGAAATTCCGAGGAAAAAACTCAGATAACTTTTTTTGAAATCTTTGATGAAAAAAAGGATAAAACTACCAAGAATAGTACACATTCCGGCTAAAAACGAAAGAAACAGTGGTAATAAAATATTATCCATAAGTCAATTCATATATTTCATAATATTCTAAATATTCAAAGCTGAATTCTTTAAATAACAAGAATCCTGCTCGAAACTCTTAACAACGAATGGGCTAATTTTAAAGCTTACAACCGCTTGATGTCCAGTCGTGCTGACTTTAGTTTACTTAAATCCTCTTTGAAAACCGGCTCAAAAGGTAAACTCTCTAAAATTGCATTTAACTCTTGAAAGTATAGATACCACTCCTGTAAACCGTGTTCAATTGGAGACAACCCGCTATTTATTGTTGAAATTGCTGCTGCGGTTGTTGAAGGAAAAACCGATCTGATTGGATTATATAATCCTTTTTCTGCTAATTTCTTAAAAAAAGAATATTTTAGTCCTTTTTTTTGATATAAGTTATGGCCAAAACCATCAAATAGAAAAAATAGTACTTTTTCCAAACCTAGTATATTTTGATAAAACTTTTCAGGAAGCACTTCCTTTATAGGGTTTATACCTAATAGCTTTAAAAAGGTAGAAGGAATGTTTAAAAAATTCTGTTTCCCGTAGTTAGGCAATATGTTATCCTTCATGTCTAAAGTATATACCAGAAGTTCTTACATAGCGCACTGCACATATCCTAAAAACTAAACGTGCCAGTCTAAATTGTTTCTGTCCTTACAGTCTCTTTTCTGTATTGTTTCACGCTGACCCTAAATAAGACGAATGAGATGCTATAAAAAGGAGGTTAGCTCAAATTATCCTGATACAAGATGTTTTATATTTCTATTACTCAGCTTAATAATGCATTACTGAGCTTTTTTAATTCCTTCTGCTTCAAGTTTGACAATTCCTGAACGCAGCAGAATCCCAAAAGTAGTCTCTTTATAACTTAGTTGTTGATCTAGGTTTAGTAGATTTAGTCACAGCCCAATTCTAACATAACAAAGATGTTATCTAAAAAGAGCTTTATCCGCAGAAAAACTCTGCTTATTTTTATTTACTAATTGAATACTAGTCATGAACCTATTATAGCGCGCTTTTTACAATTTCTAGTCTGGCTTAATACTCCAACCCTTAAGGTAATTTACATTCACACTTCCTTAATTACAGTTTCTTCAATAATTCTAAATTTCCTTTAATTAAGGTTTCCTTTTTAGCTTTTTTCCACTGTTTAATTTGATATTCTCTCCTCATGGCTTCTGCTCTTGATTTATATTCCTCTAAATAAACTAGTTGAAAAGATGAGAAATATTTTATGTATTTTGCAGCTTTACTGGTTTTGCTTTGATGCTCCTGCAATCTTTTCTTTAAATTGTTCGTTTGACCAATATAAAGAGTGTTTGAGGAAGTTCTTAGGATATAAACTGTATAAGTCATACCTGCATCAGGATACCTGAATGTATTCAACATTCATACTATTAACACATACGCTGTATGTACAATGTACAAACACACTAAAACCCCGGGTGTCAATTCGGCTCCTTTTTAATATCTCCAATAGTCGTATTTTCTCCATGACCCGGATACACTACTGTTTTATCCGGCAGTTTTAATATTTTTTTGATTGATTTTGCAAGATCCTCGGAAGAGGCATATTCAAAATCCGTCCTGCCCACCGCCCCTCTGGCGAAAACCAAATCTCCGCAAAATAGTACTTTCCCCGTTTGGCAGTATAAACTAATTCCTCCGGGTGTATGGCCCGGCGTTTCAATCACCCTAAATTTGCTTTTCCCGATTAAAAACCCTAATCCGTCTTTCACCGGTTGAGGTTTGGCTAAAATTGGATCAACTCTCGCTTTGATAAAATACTCGGCGCTTTTTTTAGCCTTTTCCAGTAAAAAAATATCTTTGGAAGATAGATAAAAAGGGATTTTTAAAGCCAGGACAATTTCGCAAACACCTAAAACATGATCAAAATGGCCATGAGTAGCAATCATCCAGACAGCTTTTGCTTTGATATCATTTATTTTTCTTAAAATATAATCCCCGTCATCTCCCGGATCAACAATCCCCACCTCACCCCCATCTTCTATTAAATAACAATTTGTCCTTAATTGCCCCACTGATAGAGTGTGTATTTTCATAAAAGAAACCTTTTGTTTTAGGTCCGTCCCCAGAGTATATACGTAGTATATATCAAGTATATATTATTTAAACCATGATTTTCTGTTAAAAAAGACTGTTGCGCACCGGGTGTGTGATAACCAGAAATCCACTTGAGTATTCCAAGCCAGGTGAATAATTGCAAAGCTGCCAGAAGCTACTCTTGATAAAATTTCGTAGTCTCGTACATCACTATCCGGTAAATCTAAACCAGTTATCTGATAATCTTTAAGACCTTAACGAAATATCTGGCCAATAGTTCCTTTATCACCTGTAATTATTATTTTCTTTTTATCATGCACGCAAGTATTTATACCACTTCTAAAACAGAAGTTCTAATATACGATATAAACACACTCTAAGGAAGGTTTTTCTGACATACACTCCGCATACCGACTCAAAATATACCCATGATGCTGTGGAAATCTTCTTAATAACACTACTTGACTATTATAACAAACAGGGAGTTGCGGATTAGGATCGCCTAAATCTGATCCTGTGTCTATGTAAATAAATCTTCCTGTTTTTGGATCAAACAATAAATCAGCCAAAAAATTAAGTGGTTTGTATCCAGCCTCATCTAATGTTGTACCTATTATAATAAGCTGTTGCATAAGTCTTATTGATTCTTCTGTAACAGCATGATTTTTTGACAATTTCTCAAATGTTTCTGGTGTTGAGTCAGTCGGCACAAACTCTTGGTACAAAGTAGCTCTTCTCACTCCATAAGTAATAGGTTGAGGTATACCTAGCTCTTGCAGATGCAACGCTCTTCTCATGTGTTGAGCTGCTTTTTCTTCTAAATTTCCTCCCATGCAGATTATATTTTTCTCTTTTAGGTATCTGACAGAATCCTTGCCCGATGGATCCCTTACAGAAATTTCATATCCATATATCCAGCTCTCGGATCGCATTCCACTGTCAAAAATTCTGCTCATTCCTAATATCTGCTCACACGGATTTACAACATTTAAATTGTAAAGTAGAGCTTCCGCAGGAATATGAAGAACTGCTTCGATCATTTTAATAATTTTTTAAAAACCTACACTCCGATTGTCTGACCTATTTTATCTGCTAACCATAAGACTTCTCTCCGGACGCTATTAATACTATCGCTCCCGTGAACAATATTGTTGATACGATTTCCGAAGTCTCCTCTCAAAGTACCTCGATCACGTTGTGGATCTGGTAAAGTAGGACCCATAAGACCTCTCCATCTTGTCACTGCGTTGTCGTAATCGTCATGATCATTTGCATCTTTATCAAATAATAACAAGATCGTAGTTTTTCCACCAGTTATAACATTTAAGAAAGAATCCCAATATGTTAACGCATCCCCACATCTTGGAGCGCCTTGAGGTATTAACAGCTCTGCTAGAGCAGGTTTAACATCATTGTAAAATTCGCTGGCTGCATCAGCACTAAAAACTACCGGTAGTTCAAAAACAATCTCAAATTGTTGTTTAATCCTATCTTTAATTAATACTTCTATTTCCGGATCGGGTAAATTTGTGCGTTGTCCCAGCTGCAAGTTCGGACGTATCATTGCAAAAGTAATTCTTCCCTGGTCTATAAGATTATGTAACTCAGGATCATTTAAAATTTCAGCTATCAAGGAGATTTTTTCTCTTTCTAATACTGCAAGATTCTCCTTTAATCGTGCTTCCTGCTCACCGATAACTGGTATGAATTTGTCTCGTGGTCTTCTTGAGAATTCTGTAAGCCCCTGCGAAGTCGCTTTTAATCTCTCAATCGTGCTTGTCATTTACCTCCTTAATCTTTCTTAATGTAGTCATATAGTCTAGAAAATCTACAAAAGTTTTCAGTTTTACGATTTGCTGTTTTAGGTCTTTAACCTTCTCAAAATCCTTTTTGCTCATAAGGACTTGTTATCTTACCATTTTTTACCCTATAATCCAAAGGGTGTGGGGCATTATAAAATTCTCCAGCTTCACTATTCAGATAGTCTGATGGTTTTGAGGGTGTGAATGTTGAGGGTACGGTTACATACCTGCACGTCTTGGCTGGCTCTGGACAACACGTTTAGAATCTACGATTGGTTAAAATCTTACCAACCAGTAAATCTAACAATAAATTATTTACAACAGTTTATTCATATTTGATACTAGTGCCGGTTGACTATGTTGGAACTTATTATTTCTTTTACAAATAAGTATAATCATGGATGCCAATAATAATAGTTAAATGAGTAATATTAAAATTGATTCAACATGGAAAAAAGCATTAGAATCCGAATTCCTCAAACCATATTGGGAAGCATTGACCACTAGTGTCCGGGACCAATACCAAACTAAACAGGTATATCCACCGGCTCGAAACATTCTCAGGGCTTTTGATCTCTGCTCATTGGACTGCGTGAAGGTTGTTATCGTTGGACAGGATCCATATCATGGAGCAGGCCAAGCAAATGGATTATCATTTTCAGTCAATGATGGAGTTACATTTCCACCTTCCCTTAAAAATATATTTCAAGAAATACGGAACGATTTAGGAGTTACACCATTATCTTCGGGAGATCTTTCGCGCTGGGCGACTCAAGGCGTTCTTATGCTAAATAGCGTGCTAACGGTGTTGGCAAATAAACCTGCTTCTCATGCCGGAATAGGTTGGGAGCAATTTACCGATACCGTCATCCAAACACTTAACACCAACTGTACTCACCTAGTATACTTGTTGTGGGGAAAATACGCTCAAACAAAAGGCGCGGTAATCAACAGAGATCAAAATTTAATACTGACATCCGGACATCCATCTCCGTATTCTGCATCGCTATTTTTCGGCAAGCATCACTTTAGTCAATGTAATCAATACCTTCAAGCACAAGGAGTAACACCTATAGATTGGCGCTAAATGCATACATTGTGAATATGGGAAATCATGAGTTAGCAGTCAATGATAATCTCCATCCGGAAACGGTTGACTATGTGGGAACTTTTTATAGAAATCAGATATTTGCATATGCAAACTAAATTAGTGTATGTTGTCTAGGAAGTAAAGTATAACTTCTGCTTTCTGGATATACTGGCTACTAGGCTGACCGTTAGGATTGGAAACCTGTACTCGTAGAAATGGCACATCAGCATTAGCGAATCTCTGTGGAATTGTAAAGTGTCCCTCAAAGTGGCCTTTATCATCCGTCTTTAATTTACCATCAACAGTGTTAAAGGCATCATTAGATGCTTCTGTGATTTTGACCTCCAATTCAGTATTAGGTTGCCATCCAGACCCTATTGTAGGAACAGACTCACCAATATCACCATGCGGAGAATATTGCGCCAAAACATCATTTGGTTTCTGCTTTGTCCAAAGATAAAATACATCTTTATCTATTTTGATAGGAGTTTTCGTCATTTCCAAAGATGAAACGACTTTATTGTACTGAACCAATGCTCTCTGAAAATCAGGTTCATTCCAGCTATACATAGTGGAGTAAATTAGTTTTCCGTTTTGTTCAAGTAAATAATGCTTTGAGAAGAAAACTTTACTTTCTTGTTGAGTATCCCATGTTACACCTTTTTTAGTACCCAGTGTTGTCGGAGTGATTTTACTTATAATACTAGGTCCTCCATAACCACCTTCTGTTCTCCCCTCCTTATATTCTAACTCCTGCTTTGCAAAATCTTCCAGAGTTAAGTTTTCAGGATTTTCCATTGGAACAGAGAAAGTAAATCTGGCGACACTTCCACCCATACTTTTATTTTGAGGTGGTTTTAATTTATACATATCAAATTCAAATGTTGGGAAAGGGTATCCTGGCCCATCAGCATTAGTGATGGTTGCCTCTGGAATACCTGTAAAATCCATTTGATAACCATAAAGTCCACCATCAGTAAATACCAATTTCTGACCCTGCTGTTCTATCTTTGGTCGCTTTAATCCTGTGAACAAATCTTTGTTGATTATAGTGGGCGGAGTTAGAGATTGGGATTGTTGGTTTGATGGGCGGTTTAAGTCTTCTGTTTTAACAGAGTTAGTCCTTAATTTATATACACCAAAAATTGCAATTAACACAACTGCAACAACTCCAATAATCAATGCAAAATTACCTTTTTGATTTAGAGGATTTCGTTTTAACTTGGTAGTTGTAGAAACATCTTCAAGGTGTTTATTTTGTTCAGTATTTTCCATCTCCATATACCATAAGTATAAACGGATTTTGGGCTAAAAGTCAAAAATTTAATGCTTCATTTCTAACAAATTTTAAAAGGGGTTATTGTAACAGCCTAAACTGAACTTGCTGAGCGTACCGGTCAGGAACCTTTATGTCACTATAGCCTCTTGTCCTAATACAATGTATCAAGCTGATGGAAAAATTGAATAAGCCAGAACCCAGAATCGACTTTATTTAGTTGCTATAGTAATCCTCCCGGCTGGACTTTCATCTCTTTTTGCGGCATCCTTGAGCCTACAACTAATGGAACCTACTAACCAGATTAGATCAAGAGAGATTAGCCAAATACCCCAAATTGAGTATTGCCTCTACTCTAGGAAGAGTAGTGAAGATGATGAAAGACAGGCTATGTCAATCGACTCCCAGATTAAGGAAATGAATGATCTGGCAATCCGGGATGGTGTATTTATAAAAGAAATCAGAAGAGAAAGCCATTCTGCCAAAATGTCGGGGCAAAGACCAGTATTTAACCAACTTCTAAATGATATAAGAGTTGGGATGTTTACTGGCATTCTAACTTGGGCACCAGATAGGCTGAGTAGAAATGCAGGAGACTTAGGAACACTGGTTGATCTGATGGATCAAGGAAAGTTGCAGCAGATTAAAACCTTTAGCCAAAGTTTTTCAAACAATCCTAATGAAAAATTCCTCCTAATGATCCTTTGCTCTCAGGCTAAATTGGAGAACGATCAGAAGGGACTCAATGTGAAGCGAGGTATCAGAGCCAAGTGCGAAATGGGCTGGAGACCGGGACCTCCTCCAATCGGGTACTTTAACCGATCATTTGCCGGAGTAAAGGATATTATCGTAGATCCAGAGCGAGGACACATTATGACTAAGATGTTTAAAAGAGTGGGTGAGAGTAGAGATAGCGGTAGGGATATCTATCGCTGGCTTGATAGTATTGGTTTTACAACCAGATCGGGAAAGAAAGTCACCTTAAGCATGATCTACCAAATGCTTAAAAATCCCTTCTACTATGGAGAGTTTGAATACCCGATTAAAAGCGGAACCTGGTACCAGGGTAAACACCCACCATTAGTAACCAAACAACTATTTGATAAAGTACAGACTCAACTCATTACCTGTCCCAAATCCCCTTGGGGAGAAAAAGCAACAACTTTCAAAGGACTTTTTAAATGCGGAACCTGTAAAGGAAATATGCTTGGTGAGGACAGGTTTAGAAAAAGAAAATGGTCGGAGCCCAGAAGGCATATCTATTACCACTGCACCCGCAAACTTAATAGCTGTCCTGAACCATACATTGACGAGGATAAGCTAATTAAACAAATTCTAAGATATATTAATTTCATGAACATTGCTCATCCTAATCACCTAAAATTAACAGAGGTACTACAATCAAGCGTTTTAACTTACCAATCAATCAGGGAAGAGGTTTCATATGAACAGGACATCAGCCCCAACAGCAGACCGCTGGATCCCGTAAGCTTTGCCAGATATATTTTATACAACGGAACCATAAGTGAGAAAAGAGATTTGGTAATAGCTTTAGGCAAACAGATGTATATAAAGAATAAATTCATAGGATCTTCTCCTGAAGAGATCCAAGAATTATCCAAAGATATTTAATTTTCCACCGCTATTAATCTGATGGAATAAGTGCCTGTTTTAACCAAAATCAAATCACGGAATCTCACCCTAGGCTCAACATCCGAGATTTGAGCGTGTGAATCATGAGGGCAGGGTTACATGCCTGCCCGTCTTGGCTGCCGGACTAGGACTCGAACCTAGAATCTTCGCGTCCAGAGCGCGACGATTTACCATTAATCTATCCGGCAATCTTATATTCTCTAAACCTAATTAGGTCTTTAAATATAAACACTTCTTTCTTCTTACGTAAACGGAT
>JAHIVD010000052.1 GCA_018816815.1 Patescibacteria group bacterium | reverse complement strand
CCTATAATCGGTATTACTCTGGAAACCTGGCCAATTTTCAAAGCTTTGAACATAAAGTATGCTCCTAGTGTCCAAAGCATGGTTGATAGGGAAGCAATTAAGAAAACCTCAAAACTTGGGATTTTTGTAAAAGGAAGACAAAAAACTGCAAGAAGCGATGCTAAACTGATATAGAACACATAAATTAACGGATCAGGAATAGTTTTATTCAGCAGGAATTTATTGGCTAAAACCGAAAAAGCATTGAATAGATATGCAGTAAGAGTAAAAGGTATGTGAGACATAATAGTTGTTAACTGTCAGCTACCTGTTTTAGCTATTCGTTTTTTGTCTATCTCTTTTCCTATTTCTTTTTGTCTTTTTTCCAAAACTTCTTCTGCTTGAACAGTGTGCCCGATAAATCTAAGTAACGAGTGAGGGATGCCATTGTTTTGAATAATGTCCGTATAAACCAATGCTGAAGGTCGGATACGACGCTCCAGATTGGTGTAATCGACTTCTATTAAACCAAATCTGGGCTCAAAACCCAAATGCCATTCAAAATTATCAATTAAAGACCAATAGAAAAACCCCCGGACATTAACTCCGCTTTTGATGGCTCTGGATATTTCTTGTAAATAAGAAATTAAAAATCTATTTCTTCTGTCATCATTAGTAGAGGCAATTCCACATTCAGTAATATAAATAGGTATATGGTCGGATAAATCAGTTAATACTTCAAAAATCCCTTCAGGGTAAATCTCCCAACCTAAGTCAGATATGTCATGGGTTTGCTTAGGGGTGTCTTCCCGTTTTGCTACTAAGCCTTGGCTTTTGAAACGGACATGGAAATAGTAATTAATTCCTAAAAAATCGTGTGTACCGCGGGTAAAAAGATAAAATAAATGATTAGCAAACATGTCATTTAAGCAAACAGCAATTTGTTCGACGATTGAATGTTTATGGTATGACTCAAAAGATAAGATATTATTGGCAATACCGACTGGTTTGCCAGCCGGAAAGATGGAGTGCAGATATTTGTAAACCCTTTTGTGGGCAGAAGTTAAGTTTAAAAATGTTTTGATTTGCCCTAACAAGCTTTTTTTGGAGTGAGGCCAAATCTTTTCGATGTATGTTTCATAAATATAAACTCCAGGTTCGTTTAAGGTTACCCATAAGTCAACGTAATCGGAAATTTCCGGAACAATTCTTTTGACGAATCTTTCAAAATACTCAGGGGTTTTGCCATTTTCCCAGCCGCCTTTATCTGCTACCCATTTGGGCAGGGTAAAATGCCATAAAGTTAACATGACTGTAATCCCTCGGTCTTTTAATGCTTTTAGCACTTTCCGGTAATGTTCGATTTCTGCTGCATCAAATTTACCTTCTTTGGGTTCAATTCTGGACCATTCAATAGATAAACGGTGGGCGTTGTGATTTAATTCTTTAGCCAGTTCAAAGTCTTGATCGTAGCGATTGTATTGATCGCAAGCTGCTTGAGATTGTAGATGGGGCGGTTGATGGGTTTGCTCCCATTCCCACCAGTCATTGTTAATATTATTTCCTTCTACTTGGTGAGCAGAGGTGGCTGTGCCCCACAAAAACCCTTCCGGGAATTTTAAAATTGCATGATCGTGACGTTCTTTGGGGCGTTTTAGGGGTACAGTTTCATCTTGAGGCATAATTTCATATTATACTTTTTAAAGTTTTGGATCAATATATACGAGGGTGAAAATCAAATGATAGAGGTTAGCCTGTTTGTTTCTAAAGAATTGCATGAACGAGAATAGAGGTTAGGGTGATCAGTTTTACTGAATTATTTCAGTTGGAAATTAGGGAATACAGCCATCGCCGTCATTTCTATAGAGGCTGGAAATTTCTTCAGGCGATAAGACTCGGTTATAAATGCGGACATCATCAATGAGGCCGTTGAATTTACCCCATTGTCCATCTGCAATACGCAAAGGATAATTATTTTGGTATGTAGGTACATATGTAGAAAAAAATTCCGACCGTACCAATCGACCGTCATAAAATAGTTTTGTTTCTCCTGTGCTAAAGGTATGAGTTGTAGCAACATGATACCAAGTGTCGTTCTCAAAACCCACATTTTTATTGAAAACGTCATTATAAAGTGCCTTATAGAAACGGATGTTATTTTTCCAGTCAGTTGTAAAAGCATAAGCATTTAGATAACTACCAACATTTTCTTGCATTCTGACAATACCATAGTGAGAGCTATCCACTAGATTCATAGGTTTAATCCAAGCTTGAATTGTGATGGTACCGGTAATCTGCAAACTCGCATCATTTCCGCAATTCACATAATCACTACTTCCATTAAAACTCCCTGCATTGCCAAATTCACTAGATTTACCAGGAACAGTATTAGCTCCACCATAAGATGTTCCATGATTACCTACACCTGATGAATCTACTGCTTCACCGGCTGTTCCATCCCAGGATCCCTCTGTTTCATCCATCTTCCAGTAACCAACAAGGCCGGAAAGTAATGTACCATTGGGATCACAGGAAGAAGAGGATGATCCTCCTGGTCCTAAATCAGGATGGGTACCTAATAAGGTAATACCTGTACCTGAGGCAAGGGTTCCCTGGATGGATGATTGACAATAACAATTGGTAGCAGGAGT
>JAHIVD010000051.1 GCA_018816815.1 Patescibacteria group bacterium | reverse complement strand
CAAAAGAGTTCTCTCCAAAAAAAGGCGGAATAAGTTGCGAATAAATAGCAGCTAAGGTAGCAAAAATGAACGCCAAAATCAGGCGGATAACAAATTGTGCACGCACAAGATAAGTCCTTCTACTAAGAGGGTCTAAACTAAACTAACAATAAGCTCTTAGTAAGAGTATTTTGCCACGGATTGGAGCCAAAAGTCAAAGATTAAAAGAGAAAAGTTAAGGTAATTCTTGTTGCTTTGTTTCCTGTAAGAATAACACTGTTTAAATAATTTTTATATAATTAGTAAAACTACATTATTAGTAAAACTACATTCATCCTACATTCATCTTGAACTTATATGTTATCTTCCCCAATAATAATCCTTGCAGAAGCTGTTCCCTCTTTTAATTCACCGGCAATTGATGCGATTTTAATAACATCTCTTAAATCTGCAATAACAAGTTCAATTTGATCCTCTAGCTCTTTTCTTACCAGAATCTGTGATACAAGGTAGTTGTTTTTATCAGCGTTCCCGATTTTAACAACAAGATAGTTTAAATCTCGTGCTTCATTAGCTATTTGCCTGGCTGCGCCGGTCACATCTGTACCGTTTAAGATTTCCAAACTCCAATCTGATCTATTTAGAACTGGCTTACTTACTGGAGTAGGTGTGGGTAAAGAGGCGGGAGTTGCGATCGGAGTTGGCTGGACAACATCCCGGACCTGAGATGAAATGCTGAATTTTTTATTAATAAAATACCCTCCAATAAGCAATAGAACCAAAACAATACTAATTACAAGTATTTTTTTACCTGATTTTCCCTTTCGCGATCTTTGTTCATACATCGGAGGGTTGTCCTTATTAATTATAAACCTTTTCGCGGACTGTAAATCTTCCTTCAAATGGTTTACAAGCTTCTTTTTTGCAGGTTCTAGTTCTGTCTTTTCAGACTCTTTAGTTTCCTCAGCTTGGCTTTCTGTTTGTAATTCTTCTTTATCCACAACTTAAGATTATATCCGATTATAAATTATCTACAAGAGCCAATCTGATAGCTTCTGAGAGATTTTTGGCATTTTTGAAAGATATTACATTAGAAAAACCCAGTTTCCGCGCTTCTTTAATCCTTTTATCAATTTGGCGGACTGCCCTAAGTTCCCCTAAAAGACCTACTTCCCCGATTAAAACTGTTTTCTCTTTAATTGGGATATCTTTTAACGAAGAAACAATTGCCACGCAAACTCCTAAATCAGAGGCTGGTTCGGAAATCCTCAAGCCCCCGGTTACATTAACATATATATCAGCATCAAACAGTACCAAACCAAGTCTTTTTTGTAACACAGCTGCCAAAAGCTGCAACCTATTATTATCTATACCATTCCCAACTCTTCTGGGAATAGGCAAACCGCTTTTTGCAACAAGAGCTTGAATTTCTAAAAGCAAAGGCCTTATCCCGCTCTGTATTGCCACAACTGCTGAACCAGGCGCATTTTGTTTAGTATTTAAAAATACTTTAGAAGGATTCGTGACTTCAACCATGCCTGCTTCAACCATCTCAAAAACCCCGATTTCATCAGTCGGTCCAAACCTATTTTTGGTAGCCCGCAGTATCCGAAACAAACTAATAGGATCACCTTCCAAAGATAAAACCACATCTACAACATGTTCCAAGGTTTTTGGTCCTGCAATACTGCCTTCTTTAGTCACATGGCCAACAAGGAAAATAGGGATATGAAAGTCTTTTGCAAGTCTTTGCAACCGGTGAGTACACTCACGGACCTGACCAACCGAACCTGCGACAGATTCCAAATCAGAGGTTTCCAAAGTTTGAATCGAATCTACAATCACTAAACTGGGCTTAAATTGTAAAATTTGATCAATAATTGCATCTACGTCAACCTCGTTTAAAACAGCAAGCTTTGCATTAAGTTTTTCTCCTGAAGGAAGACGTGTTATTCTATCTATTCTAATCTTGATCTGTTTAGCTGACTCCTCTCCGGCAATATAGAGAACACAAGAATCACTATCTGACGATTGATTGATATTAAGCGCTAGATGAGTCAAAAGAGTTGAATTGTGAATAATGAGATCATTGGCAACAAAATTAGCTACCCCAGGTATAGTCAAATCGTATACACGTTCTTCGCCTACCGGGGTCATGCTCTCAATTTCATCCCAATATACATCTCCTAAGGATAACGACTCAAGATATGGCGAAGGGTATGCCCTTGAGATTGCAGCAACAATGGTCCTTGTTAGGGGACGATCTTGACGTCGATTGCGAATCGTAACACCTGCTTGTTTTGAAACCAATCTGAGCGAAATACCTCCTGTTGCTTCTTGTAAATGCTCCCAGAAAATTGGACCTGTTGGAATAGTGTCAAACTGCGTAGACGGAAGTGCCGGCAGCGATAATGTTTTAATCTTTGCTTTAGCTCTCTCTCGTCCCCAGATTCCAATTTCATGCAAAAAGCGCTGAACCGAAGCTAGACCTAATATTTGAAGCTCATATGATTGATAATGACTCCTGTTAATTTGTTGACTCTTGGTTCGTAATTTTGCAATAAAATTAAAACGTAGCAGCAGGTGTTGTATATCTTGGGCTAAACGGTAGCTTATGGTGCTATAGGAAAGTGCCGGGATACTATTGTTCGTGACATAAACTGACCCATCACAACTAAATAAAACCTTGAGAAAAAGCGCTAATTGGTGTTTCGGGAGGCAGAATACACAATCAGGAACCGACTTATTTTTAGCAGTAACCATTCGTAAGCCAATTGAGGAAAGAAATCGTGCTGTTGGTGGAGTCATTTCGGCTCGATTACGTGCCTCAGACGCGAGTATATCAATTGGGATGTTCAGAGCTTTTGCTAAACGCCGCAACTCGTCTCGACTTGGAGCAGCTTTACCGCGCCTCCAAGTATTGAGCTTACTGTAGTTTACTTGTGCGGCGAGAGCCCAAGCTTGCCAACTAATACCCATCTTGTTACGTGCCCTCCAAAGAGCTTTTTTGATTTTCTCTCTAGCTTTCGCGCGTTGACCCAAAGGCAAAACAAATCTATACTGCTTCGCTAAATTATGTTTCTTATTATAAACACGCAGTACCATACCAAATTTATTCGCCACATCCTCAAGATCATCAGCTATTTCAGGCAAGGCAGCTGTTACACTAATCGAGCTTTGTGCTGATCCATCAGACAAAATATAGGCAATCAGCTTTACTTTGTGCTTTGCCATCAATTTTTTTCCAAAGAAAGGTAACCCACGCGGTGTAGCAATTCGTGTACCAATGGATAATTCACCCACAGGATACCAACCCCTAGACGTCAGTACCGGATGATTAATTGTACAGCGGAGAGTACGACCTAATCTCGTCTTTAATTCAACAATAGGCCTTATACCTTGATTATGAAATGCTAATACTGACTGCGGAGATAATCTATTTATTTTATTATTCAGAGCCAAGACAGGCCGCAGTGTCTTCTTCCAAGCAGTAATCGGTAGAAACTCTCCAGATACCGGATTAAGAATCCTGGTAGAACCAGCAACGCACTTGCCAATCCCAGGATCACCTGATACTAAAACCAATGATCCATTAACAACCCCTCCACCTAAACAACGATCAAACTCTGCTATCTGTGTGCTTATCCTTTTATAATCTGTCTTCTGGATCTTTGATATGTCTATAATCTTGGCCTGTTGTTTGTTTTTCATTGACGGCCTGCGGGAAGTAGACGGGTGTTCAATAGTCTCAGCAAATGAATTCCATGAACTACATTGAGGACATTTACCTAAATATTGAGGTGCTTTGTAGCCACACTGCTGGCATATATACACAGATCTGGATTTTGGCATGAGGGTATTATTACAATTCAAAATGTAAAATGCAAAGTTCAAAATGAATGTAGTTTTCTTCAATCATTCAAACAGTTTTATTCTTACTAGGAGTAAATCAACTAAAAATCCCTTTAATTTTTCCTCTTTTAATCTCCAAAATTGATTTTGCTTATAACTTTACTTATATATGAGTCCTGCTGTTGAAGTCACAAACGGAGCTAAATTAATCCTTCTTTTGTTTATATCTACACTATCAACTAAAAAATTCATACTTATCCCTGTCTCATATTTGTTCTCAGTCTCCATTTTCGAAGCAGGTAAAATACCTTCTGCATTATTGAGTTTAACTGTTACACCGTCTTTCGAAACTGCTGTAATTTCTCCTTTAACAACCTCGTCAGTCGGATAATCTTCAGCTAATTTTGCAAAAGGATCTTCTGTTAGTTGTTTAATAGACAAATTCAATCTTCCCAGTTCTTCATCCAAGCCCAAAACTAATATTTCAAGTTCCTGTCCTACTGAGAATTGTTTAGCTAAATCATCTACTTTTTCCCAGGAAACATCTGAAATAAACACCAATCCTTCTACTTTCGAAACATCGACAACCAAGCCAAAAGGAAGTATTGCTACAATCTTACCTTTAACTTTTTGCTTAGGATTAAAAGTTCTTAAATCTTTCAAAGTTTTCTCTGAAACTTTACCGCGTTCTGAAAAAATTAATTTGTTGCTATCTTGATTAACCTCTATAACTGTCACTGTTAAATCTTGTCCGATTAAATCATCCATGCCTGCGCCTGATTTAGAAAGTAATTCAAACCCGACTTGTGAGTTTGGTAAAAACCCCCGGACTCCCATTACTTCTACTATCAAACCACCCTTGTTAACCTCAGTTACCTTTCCCTGTAGCTTACTTTTTTGATTTTGAGCCTGTATAAATTTATACCAGTTAATTCTGTGACCTCTAAAAGATGAGGTTGTAATTTTTCTCTTCGGAGACGAGGATAAAATCACCTGACCATTTTCATTTTCCGGTACGTAAACATAAGCTTTCAGCTTGTCCCCTATTTTAAGTTCTGATTTTATTGAATCCGGAAGATCGCGACTAGCAATCACTCCTTCTGATTTAAAATCCAGGTCCAAAGTGATTTCTTTATTGGTAATTGTTAAAACAGTACCTTCAATTTCCTGTCCTCGATGTAAAACTTTTAATTTTTGTGATTGGGAAGCCAAAAGCTCCTCCATAGTAAGTTTTTTAGATCCAGCTACGGTACGAGCAGAAGAATTATTAGTTGATGTATTTTTTGCCAAACATAGTCACCTGTCTTTCTTTTTAAAATAGCTGTCCGCTTTTTGCTATTTAAGCTTTTAACATTTGCTAAAAGCTAAGAGCTAATTGCTGAAAGCTTGAATCCCGGCAGTGAGGTATTTTCACACACCCTTGCGAATGCATTATCGTCCCCGCTAAAGTGTTTGACGACTGAGTTCGGGATGGGATCAGGTCGGACCACTTCGCTCAAATCACCGGAATATCATTATATAAAATAAGCTTGTAATTTGCAATTCCCAAATATAATTTATGGAACACAACCTAAACCACGGTTGTATAAAGCTAAGACTTCTGGCCCAGAAAGAGCTCTGTTGTAGATACGGACATCGTCAATATTACCCATGAATTGTCTAACTCCCATAGCACCATTAAGCCTGCCAATTTCTACAGCAGTATTATCCGTATTGGGAGTACCTGCATAATTTGTAGTCCCATCGAGAATACTATTAAGATAAACTTTCATAGCTATACCGTCGTAAGTTCCGACAACGTAATACCAGGTGTTTACAGAAAGGATGGTGCTACCACCAACTACACGCCATGTAGTATCATAAAAATCTAGGTAAAGCGTTCCATCGCTGTCAATAACAAGTTTATAATTACAGGTGGGCCCGCAACTTCCTTTGCTGACAATTTCCTGTGGGAACGTTCCTCCGATTCTTTTTACCCAGGCAGAAATGGTGTAGGTACTAAGTTTTAAGCTAGAGGTACTGAGAATAGCGATTTAACCATTTATCCCATCAAAACTACCAGCATTTTTAAAATAATTCAGAGGGTCTGGAGTATGAGTGGTAATTGATGCCCCTCCAAAAGCTGTGCCATGATTACCTGCTCCTGATGAATCTACTGCTTGACCGGCTGCACCTGCTGTCCAGCTTGTTTCATCCATCTTCCAGTAACCTACAAGACCTGCTGTTAATGTACCATTGGGATCACAGGAAGAAGAGGATGATCCTCCTGGTCCTAAATCAGGATGGGTACCTAATAAGGTAATACCTGTACCTGAGGCAAGGGTTCCCTGGATGGATGATTGACAATAACAATTGGTAGCAGGAGT
>JAHIVD010000050.1 GCA_018816815.1 Patescibacteria group bacterium | reverse complement strand
GTATAAGAAGTCCCATTCAGAGGTTAGATTATGAGAGATGGGGCGATATTGATAATAAGAATAGGCAAATGTTTCCAAGCCTGAACCAAAAATTGGATAATTCTTGAAAATATCCAAAGCCCCGCGCCATACAATTAATCTGATTTGACCTGATTCAGTGCCGCCATTTTCCAGCTGAGTACCAACAGAGGCAGGTAGGATTATTCCTGGTCTGGCAGGAGGGGCAAATTTGGAAATTAGTTTGAAATCAGTTAAGGCTGAGCCGAAAAGAAGGTTAATGATTACAAACGAAGCAACTACCATTAATAATAATCGAAATCCTAATATTGGTTTGTCAGTAGGTAAAAAGCCGCTCGTACGATTGGGTTTCTTGCTTAAAGCTTGATTTGCGCTAAATAGCATTTTGGTTACTGAATATAAGACGCGTTCAACTCCGCTGGAATTTTTAATTGCTTGTGACTTTACTATTCTGCTTTGTATCATGATGTAGAAGAATAGAAATACGGTCATTCCGCCAATCAAACCTAGTGTCGGACCTCTGGAATAAGTAAAAGTAAAAGCCAGGTAGAAGACAATTAACATTGTAAAATGTAAAATGCGTAATGATTTTTTGGTTGCAGTTAGGAGGAAAAATAAAGCAGGAAAAATCAGCATGGCAAGGTAAACTGCTAACCAGTTGGGTTGACCTAGTGTGGCAAAAACCCGGTCTTGGACATTTTGTATCCAACAAGAGGCATTAAATTCACCTCTTAAAATTACGCAAGAAAAAGAAACTCCGAAATGTTCAAAGATTGCCCAAATGGAAATTAAAAATCCGGAAACCAATCCGAATTTGAGGACAGTCTTAACTTTTTCAAAATTCATGTTGGAAACAAAAGCCCAATATAGTAGAAGATAAGATGTAAGAGACAGGAGTCCGCCGTTTGAACGGGAATAATATCCCCAAACAGAGGTATGGGGGTCAATAGAGAAAATTGTTGATAGAATATTTGCCCCGAAAAATAAAAGAAAAGGAATATCAAGCGGTGTGCGTTTAATTGTTAGTCGTTTATCATTTATTGCTTTAAGCAGCCAGACTCCAATTATTACTACAGTAAAGCCATAAACTAAAATCATTTTGTTATATTCAAAGAGTTCATAATTTAAAGATGTCCAAAAAAGAGGGGTTAGGAAAAAAAGCAGATAAAAAGAATAGGAAATAATTTTGTCTAGCATTTCAAGATTATGCTAACAGAAGTAATTTTTTAGAACAAGGGAGTTAATGTTGGTTTTTATATTATTGAAGATTGTAAAACAGCATTGTTATGCAAATATTTAATATGTTAAACTCCCATCATGTTTGGTCGTATTTGGCAATTACTCTCTTATGATGTAGGTATAGATTTAGGAACTGTTAATACTCTTGTTTTAGTTAAAGGCAAAGGAATTGTGATCCGTGAACCAACTGTTGTTGCTCTGCATAAAAAAACCAGACAGATTTTAGCAATAGGGACTGAAGCCAAAAGAATGCTGGGTAGAACCCCTGCTGCAATAGAAGCAATTAGACCGTTAAGAGGTGGAGTTATTTCTGATTTTGATACTACTGAGGCAATGCTTAAATTTTTTATCCGCAAGGTTCATGAAACCCCTGAGAAAGGCATTTTTTCACTGCCAAAGGTTCCAAGGCCCAGAGTAGTGGTCGGTATTCCCTCTGGTGTAACTGCGGTTGAGAGAAGGGCAGTGCAGGACGCATGTCTTTCAGCTGGAGCCAGGGAAGCATATCTTATTGAAGAGCCGATGGCAGCGGCAATTGGAAGTAAACTTCCGATTGAAGATCCGGAAGGGGTAATGATTGTTGATATTGGCGGTGGCACTACTGAAGCAGCAGTTATATCTTTGGGAGGAATGGTGATTAATAAATCTTTGCGTATGGCAGGTGATGAAATGGATGAGAAAATTATTAATTACATGCGTGTGCGTTATGGAATGTTGATTGGTGAGCGTACTGCTGAGGAAGCAAAAGTAGAAATAGGTTCTGCGTATCCTATTGATAGTAAAGATAATGCAGCAACCGTGATCAGGGGTAGGGATTTGTCAAATGGATTACCAAAATCCGTAAAAATCTCAGCAGCTGAAATTAGAGAAACACTGACTCCGGTTATTTCCCAAATTATTTCTGCGATCCAGGGTATTTTAGAAGAAACACCGCCGGAACTTTTAACAGACATAGTAGAGCGGGGGATTTTTTTGGCAGGTGGCGGAGCGCTGCTTCGTGGTCTGGACAAAAAAATTGCCGAAGAAACAAAAATGCCTGTTTATGTAACTACCGACCCATTAACAGCAGTAGCAAGGGGTTGTGGTGAGCTTTTGGATAATTTGGATTTACTTTCAAAAGTAAAAGTAACAGGCGGCCTTCGCTAAGAAGAATAGAGAACATTATGAAAAAAGCCATTCTTTTTGATATTGACGGGACAATACTGGATACCCGGGATTTTGTCTTTAATGCATTAAGACATAGCTTAACTACCCATGGATATCCTTATCCTACGGAAAAAAATATCAAAAAGGCGACAGGAAGCCCTCTTACTGAGTTTTATAAAGTGCTTATGCCTGGTGCTGATGTATCAGTATTTGTTAAAGCCCACGTTGAATTTCAGGAAAATAATTTCCGTACAATTAAAATATTTCCAAAAGCAGAGGAAACTCTTAAATCTCTAAAAAATGACGGGTTTTTCTTAGCTGCTGTCAGCAACAGAACAAGAAAGAGCTTGCTGCGTTTACTTCAGTATGCTGGAGTTCATGACTGCTTTGACGCAGTAGTATCTCCTGATGATGTAACTAATCCAAAACCGCATCAAGAACATTTATTGTTTGCTTTAAAAAAGTTGAAAGTGAAACCAGAAAATTCATATATGGTTGGTGATATGGCGCAAGATATTTTGGCGGGCAGAAATGCTAAGGTGAAAACAGTGGGTGTTACTTATGGTTTTTTGGGACAAGATATCGCTAAGTACGGTCCTGATTATTTAATAGATAATATTGAAGATTTGTTAAAAATCTTAAGAAGTGCTAACATTTAAAAATGTTGAAAATTCCCTTTTATAATCCCAACAAAAGCTATGATGACAATTACGACCAAGGCCCCTTTGGGGCTTTTGCTGATGGGGAGAGATTCAAACAAGAAAACGAACAACCCCGGCATGATTTTCTGGGTCAAAAAGTATATTTACCTTTTGGGATTCCGGCTGGTCCGCTAGTAAATACAAAATTTTGCAAGAGCGCTTTCAGTAAAGGTTTTGATATTTGTGTTTATAAAACCATCAGGAATAGTTTTTTCCCTTGCCATCCGTTCCCCAATATTTTAGCTGTAAAAATCGAAGGTGATTTGACGGTTGAAAAAGCTAAAACCAAGCTTATTGCAGATAATAATTACTCGGAGCCTTTATCTATTACAAACTCTTTTGGAGTGCCTTCTAAAGATTCGAAAACTTGGCAAGAGGATGTAAAAAAAGCCATTTCCTGCGCAGGCAAAGGTCAAGCTTTGGTATTAAGTTTTATGGGGACAGTTAGGGAAAATCAAACAACTGAAGAATTTATTGCAGATTATGTGCTGGGTGCCAAATTGTCCAAAGAAACCGGGGTAAAAATTTTGGAAGCAAATTTATCTTGCCCGAATATCGGTAATGAAGGCTTGATTTGTTACAACTTGGACATGACGGAAAAAGTATGTCAGGCAATTCGTAAAGAAATTGGTGATTTACCTCTGATTATAAAAATAGGTTACTTTCAAAGCGATGACGATTTAAAGAAATTAGTAGGAATTTGTGAAAAATACGCTCAAGCTATTGCTTCTATCAATACAGTCTCAGCTGAAATTGTGGATAAAGAAGGTAATCAAGCTTTGCCTGGAAAAAATAGAACCAGGTCAGGAGTGTGCGGCGCAGGTATTAGATGGGCAGGATTAGATATGGTTGAGAGATTGGTAAAGATTAGACAGAAAGCTGGAGCTGGTATCAAGATTATTGGTGTTGGAGGGGTGATGAAGCCTGAAGATTATTTTGCATATTTAGATGCTGGAGCAGATGCAGTGATGTCAGCCACCGGAGCCATGTGGAATCCTTATTTAGCTCAGGAGATTAAACAGAAATTATCTTAAGTTTTTGCAAAAACTATCTTAAATTATCTTTATCTTTATCTTTTCGACTTTGATAAATATTTCATGCTTTTTTCATATTGTTTTTGAGAAATCATGTTTTTTTTCAGGTAATAGTTTAAGATATCAGTAAGTTTTAAGGCAGCATAAACCTTGCAGCCTTTTGCTTCTACTTGTTCCACTCCGCCTTGTTGTCGGTCAATTAAAACCAGCATATTGACATAAAAACCTACAGTTTTAGCAGCCTCCAAAGCTTCTAATTTGGATTTTCCATGGGCTATTACATCATCAATTACTAAAAGTTTAGTATCTGGCTTTGGTTTATTTTCTTTTTTAATGACAATTTTTCTGTGGGTATTTTGGCCGTTTTTTTCAAATACATCTATAAACGGAATACCTGATACACTGGAGAATTTTTGGGCGATCACTAAAGCTGCATTAGGAATTCCTGTGCAATATTCTTGTGGGTTTTCCAATTTTATCTCAGAAAGAACTTGGGCAATTTTTGTTAAAACTTCTTCTGGTAAATTCCGTAAGTTTACATAAATAGGCGAAAGAGGTGTTTTAATTTTTACTTCGTGAATTTTTAAGGCAAATTCTCCTGGATCCTGAGAAAAATCAATTGGACTGGTAGATTTGGAGCTTTCTTCTAAATAATACGAACCATCCTCTTTTTGTTTGCGTCTGATAACTTTTGCTTCAATTTTAGTATTTAAAAGAAGATCAGCTAGTTCTTCTTGAGATTTTGTGAGATTAGACATGTTATATGATTTACAGTTGCGAGAGTTGATACTTTGACTTATTAACCCTGATTTGATCCGGATTGCTTTGTCACTTCGCTTCTTGCAATGACGATACTATATCTTGGTGCAATTTTAAAGTAGCTTCTCTTGGATTTGGTGCAAAAATAATTCCTCTTGATGAAGAAATTATTAAACCTTGTTTTTGACTATTCAAACCATTTTTGATGGTAGCTTCCAGATCTCCGCCCTGTGCTCCAATGCCCGGAACTAAAATTGGCATATCTCCAACTATCTTCCTAACTTTTTTTAACTCCTCTGGATATGTGGCACCTACTACAACTGCACAGTTTCCATTTGTATTCCACGCCTTTGTTACATGTTCTGCAACTATTTGATAAAAAGGTTTTCCTTCAACCATTAAATCCTGAAATTCTCCTGCGCCTTTGTTTGATGTTTTAACCAGGACAATAATACCTTTATCTGTTCTTTTTAAAAATGGCTCAAGAGACTCTTTACCTAAATACGGATGAACTGTGACTGCGTCAACGTCAAGATTATCAAATATAGTTTTTACATAAGCCTCATTAGTGTTGCCGATATCTCCCCGTTTTGCATCTAAGATAATTGGCATATCAGGGGATTTTTCTCTTATATAATCAATTATTTCTTTCAGGGTTTGCAAGCCCTTATTCTCTACAGCTTCATAGAAGGCAATATTTGGTTTATAAGCAACTACCAGATCAAAAGTAAGGTCAACAATAGTTTTGTTAAACTGCAAATCTGCATTATCCAAACCAACACAGATAAATTTTTTTTTATTCCATCCAGCCTTAAGTTTGTCTAAAAAAGTCTGTTTTACCATTGTCTTTGTCACTGTCTTAGGATGATTATATAGAGGTTTGTAGGTGCTGGCAAGCTATGGTATATTGATCCAAAATGAGTAAGACTATTCCTGATTTAAAAATTTTATTAATACTTCTATTTTTTAGCCTGACATTTCTTGTTTTAGACAAAATTAATCTATTAAACTTACCAAAGCAATTAGCGTTCTATATCACCAACCCAATTTCTTTTGGGATTTATGATACAAATAGGAATGTAGGTAAACAATTTTATTTTGTTTTTCAAGCCCGCTTTGCAGCTCAAGAAAACAAAGCTCTGAAAGAACAGGTGGGGCAGTTATTATCGGAAAATGCTAACCTGCGCAAGAAAATTGCCGAAACTGAAGCTCAGCTTTCTCAGGAAAAACATCTTGATCCGGATACTTATAATTTATTGCCGACAAGATTAATTGGGCTTTCCAGATACTTAAAAATCAACAAAGGTTCCCTGTCTGGAGTGAAGATGGGTCAGGCAGTAGTATTCAAAAATAACTTCATAGGTAAGATAGTTTTGGTTTCGCCTTCGGCCTCAAGCGTAGAGCTTTTAACTGATCCTGACTCAAAAGTGGCTGCATTTTCGCAGAATAAAGAAGGTCAAGCAAAAGGAGTATTGTTTGGGCAATTTGGTACAGAGATTCTAATGGATAAAATTCTGCATGAGGAAAAAATCGCTCAGGGTGATTTAGTTTATTCAGAAGGACTAGAAGGGTTTTTACCCAGGGGGTTGATTTTAGGTGAAGTTATAGAAGTGTTGGAGCGGGAAAATGAAGTTTTTAAGCAGGCAAAAGTTACTCCGGTTTTTGATATAAGAGACTTGGATCTTGTATTTGTGATTCAGGAGTAGCTATCAACTATTAGCTATTCTGATCTGATCAGGATGACTAAAAATTGATAACTAAAGTTTTTTGTTATGAAAATCTTAATTATTATTTTAATTATTACATCATTTATACAGACAACTATTTTTTCAATAGATCTAGTGTTGCTTATATTAATATGTAGGTCATATATAAAATCCGATCGTACAAATCTTTACCTTGCTTTTGCCTTTGGCATTTTTATTTCACATTTAAACCTAGCAAGCATTGGTTTTCATAGTTTAATATATCTGATCTTGGTTGAGGTAACAGAAATCTTATCAAAGTTGCGGCTGGCAAGTAATCCATTGCTTATCGTTCCGCTTACTTTTTTTCTTTTTGCTTTTGATCAGCTCATTAATTCAATGTTGGGTCAGTCCACTTTTGAATTCTCAAAAATAATCCTTTCTTGTCTTTTATCCTTACCTATTCTTTTTTTAGTAAGACTTTGGGAAGAAAGATTTATTGTTCGAAAAGGAATAAAATTAAAGATCTGATTCTTTAAAGAACAAAAGTTTTTACTTAATTTATTGTTCTTACTGTTCGAAAAGAGATTCAGTTAAAAAATAAATGGCTAAAAAAAAACTTAATTTAGGTCCAGGTTTTTCTGAAGAAGTGACAAAAATTACCTCTAAAGTTAGTTTTAAATCTTCTGATGCGAAAATTAAAAAAGGGGAAGCGAGCAGTTGGATAGATTTTCTGCTGCCAAATTTCCGATCGGAAAACCAAGAGTTATTAAGCTCAAGAACATGGAGGATCGTATTTCTTTTAAGCTTGTGCTTGATTCTATTTTTTATTATTTTTTTAAGACTTTTTCATCTTCAAATAGTTGAAGGTGAAACAAACAGAGCTCTTGCAGACGGTAATCGCATCCAGATTAAAACAATTCATGCTCCCCGCGGAGTAATTTTTGATCGGAATGGCAAAATTTTGGCTGCTAATTCTCCGGCTTTCCGTTTAAGTTCTAGTGTTGAAGGTAAACAAAAATATAAATACGTAACAAGAGAAGAGGCACTTAAGTGGGAAGTGAAAAATGATCCTAGAGCGCTTAATCTAGAAATTGATAGTGTTAGGGATTATCCTTTAGGTGCTGAATTTGCACACGTTGTGGGATTTTTGGGGGAGATTACAGAAAATCAACTTAAAGATAAAAAATTTGAGGGCTATCACCCAGGAGATGTTATCGGTCAAATCGGGATAGAGGCTCAATATGAAAAGATCTTAAAAGGAACAGATGGAGGAGAAATTATTGAAGTTGATTCAACAGGGCAAAGACTAAGAGTATTGCGCTTGCAACCTCCGGTACCTGGGCAAAATATCCATCTTTCAATAGATGCATCTTTACAGCAAAAACTTTATCAGCTGTTAACCGGAGCTTTTGCAAAATCCAACAGTTGTTGCGGTGTGGCAGTGGCAGCAGATCCTGGTAGCGGTAAAATTTTAGCACTGGTATCTTTGCCTTCTTTTGATCCGAATGTGTTTTCGCAAAATGATAATGATAGTGCTATCAGTGAAATTTTTTCCCGTTTGGATTCCCCCATTTTAAATAGGGCTATAGGAGGTACTTATCCTCCTGGGTCAACTTTTAAGATTATTTCCGCTCTTGCTGTGCTTGCCTCCGATAAAATCAATTCAGATACGGTTTTTGAAGATACTGGGGTGATGTATTTGGGGCCGTATCCATTTACCAATTGGTATTTTAACCAATACGGTAAGACTGAAGGTTATGTCAATTTGGCAAAAGCTATTGAGCGGTCAAATGATATTTACTTTTACAAAATTGCGCAAATTATAGGAGAGGAAAGTTTAATTGATTGGGCTAGGAAGTTGAATTTAGGCGGGAAAATGGGGATAGATTTACCTGGTGAGGAGGTAGGACTCATTCCTACGGATGAATGGAAACAAAAAAATATTGGACAGCCTTGGTATCCGGGAGATACTTTGCATATGGCGATTGGTCAGGGGTTTGTTTTGACAACACCGCTTCAAATTTTGGGAATCACCTCTTACATTGCAAACGAAGGTATACTTTATAAACCAGAACTTCTTCTTAATGATCCGCCTGAAATTATAGCTTCTGATTTATTACCAAAAGAAATGGTGGCGAAGGTAAAAGAAGGGATGAAATTAGTTCCTAAAGGAACTGGAACAGCTTGGCCATTCTTCAATTTCCCAATTCCTACGGCAGGCAAAACCGGTACAGCAGAGTATGGTGATCCAAAAGGTAAAACCCATGCATGGTATACATCTTTTGCTTCTGCTGATGATCCGAAAATTGCTTTAACTGTTTTGGCAGAAGGCGGAGGAGAAGGGTCGGATGTTGCTGCATCAATAGCTAAAGAAGCCTACCGCTGGTATTTTTCTCCTGATAAAAATAGACTTATTGAAGATATTTATATACAGGTATTGCCGGTATCTGAAGAATCGCCGGAAAAAAATTCAGATGAATGACTTACTTCGCAGTAAAGTTACAAGGTGCTTTGGAGCAGGCCGGAGAAGCTTTTGTAACACAATTTTGTGATTGTACTAGAAAAACAAGAGGAAATAATCAGCCAAAAACCACCACTTGAGCCTGTGGTTGAATAAAAAATCCCTGAGTCTCAGGTTGTTTTGATAGTAAAAACATTTTGTGATAATTTTTTCAAAGGCCCGCCGGCTTTAAACGAGCAAGGGATTATGAAAGCGTTTGATCTTCTTTCTCAAAAGGCCAGATAATCAATGTCTGGTTATTTGGACATCCAGTTCATCTGCGGCTTTAGTCGGTTTTGCCGGTGTTTAAGATGGTTCTGGATCAAGGTTATACTATTGACGAGATTTCAGAGAGAGAGTGGAAAAAGCTACGATTAAAACTACCTGGAAAAGAAACGCTATCCATTAAAGTTACAATTCCCGAGCAAACTTAAAATAGTGTGAATTTAGCCCGCAAAATATGTGAATCATTGTTATCCGTAGAGCTGATTGTGGGTTCCAAACGCGGCAAAATAAATATATGTATCATCTTTTTGAATGACTTCTTTGTAAATAGCTCTATATTCTGCGGTAATATCTATACTTTTATAACCTGCATAATCTTTTTGGAGGGGGTGGTTATTAAGTTCAAGATCATTCGTATCTTTAACAAACAGCAAAAGGCGTTGTTTAAAAGCTTTTCGTATTCTTATATTTGATTTTTTGAGTTGTTTAAGGAAATTACCGGTATATTTGACAATCATATACCTTGTTTTTCAAGCCACGCTGTAGCTTCTTTTCCTGTTTTGAATGCAGGGGAAACATTACCTTCTTTTATATCTCTTTCAGCTCTTTTTATAGAGTCAATAAGAAATTTGCTTGGTTTTTCCTCAAGGCTAAAATCTATATGTTTAGTTTTGATAAGCTGTTTTACGTAGGCTTTGATTAAAGTACTAAGACTGAAGCCCAATTTATCAGCTACTTCTTGGGCCTCTTTTTTCATATCAGACTTCATTCGGATGTAGATACCAGTACCTGTGGTGTTCATAAATTGATTTAAATTATAGCCTACTGTCTATATATCAAAGTATATACATTGCATATTTATTTGTCAAGGGTCTGTATTGTGTAAACATTTTCTGCTTTTAGAGAAAAAGGAGTTTGGAAAATCGGTATTAAATAAATATTGGTTCAAAATCTTCTTCTGATTCTAGTTATTTGGTGCCGTGGTGTAAGTGGTGTAATATGTAATAATAAAATGATTCAAAACGAGTCATATCTTCTTGCACTTCATTCTATAGATGGTTTGGGGCCAATCAGATTGAAAACGATTTTGCAGCATTTTCAGGATCCAAAACTGGCATGGGAGGCAAATGGAGAAGAGCTGCTAAAACTTGGTATCTACAAAAATATTGTTAAGCTTTTAACAGAAACCCGTAAAAAATTAGAGCCTGAAACTTATACAAAGAAAATAGCTGAAAGCGGGATAAAATGGATTACTGTTCTTGATAAGAATTATCCAAAACTGCTTGCCCAAATCTATGATCCTCCGACAGTTCTTTATTATAAGGGAAAGATAGATTTGAATGAAAAGACAATCGGAGTTGTTGGAACTAGAAAAATAACAGATTACGGCAAGGTAGTGACTGAACAATTTACCAAAGAATTGGTTCAAGCAGGGTTTATCATTGTTTCAGGTTTGGCTTTAGGGGTAGATACTCAGGCACACTTAACTACTATTTCTGAGAATGGACAGACAATTGCAGTTTTAGGAGGCGGGTTAAATAATATTTTTCCTTCGGAAAATAAAGGGCTTGTTGCAAAAATCACCAGGGGTTTTGGGGCAGTCATCTCAGAATTTCCTCCAGACAGCCCGCCACTGCCAGGGAATTTTCCTGCCAGAAACAGAATTATTTCCGGTCTATCCCTAGGGGTTTTAGTGATTGAAGCAGCAGAAAATTCAGGGTCGCTTATTACAGCAAGATTAGCTTTGGAGCAAGGAAGAGAAGTTTTTGCCGTACCAGGTTCAATTGCCTCAAAGTTATCCAAAGGCTCAAGCAGGCTTATTAAAAACGGTGCCACAGCTGTTTTTTGTGCAGATGAAGTTTTGGAAGAATTAGGAGTGTCAAATCAGTCTAATTATTCTGGTGGATCTAATTTGATCAGTCAAGGCCTTTCTGAAAAAGAGAAAAAAATTCTGGAGTGCTTGGGAGAAGAAGAAATACATATTGACGAAATCAGCAGAAGATTAAATTTTGATTTACAAAAAGTTTCAGCACTGCTTTTAAAACTGGAGATCTCAGGGCTTGTTCAAAGTACGGGTGCTGGGATATACTGCAAGAAGTAAGAATTAAAGACAAAAAAACGTGATTATGCCCAAATTAACTTTATTTGCCATCGCACTAATTGTTATAGTTTTGACAGGCTTTGCGACTACTTATTTTTTTAACGGCTTCGAACAAAGGATTACTCCTAAAAGTGAAATTGAAACTGCTATTAATCAAGCAAATTTTTTGTATCGTCAAAGAAAGGCGATGAAAGTGGATTTTTCAACTGGTCCTTGTCTTTCAAATGCTTTGATGTCTGGGTGGATTGTAGATATTGTTCATAGTCCTAGATTATCAATTGATGATCTGCCGGAGAATCAATGTCCTGCATACATTGAAGGTAGAGCTCAACACTTTGTTGAATTGGACACAGAGGGTAATTTAGTAAGAGCAAGATGATGTAAGTTATTGTGTTTTTTGTGAAAACCGAATCCGCATAGAAAATACTATAGATAAAATGTATGGATAAATTATATATGTAGATTTTACATCAAACGTAGGATAAAACGTGGGATAAAAAAGAATATTAATAATATGAAATATTTAGCAGCACCAATTCAAATATTCAAATTCTGGTATCCGGAAAGCATTGTTTTTTTTATTAGAACATGGAAAAATTTAATGCTTCTTTTGGAGGAAGATTTAGCGGTGGGGTTGATGTGGAGATTGATCCTTACACCGCTTTTTCATGATACTTCAATTGTTGGCAGGATTTTAAGTTTTATCTTCCGGGTGGGGCGGATTTTGATTGGATTGTTTGCTTTTTTGATTGCTACCATAGTTATGTTTGCAATAGGTTGCTGCTGGCTTATGATGCCTGTGTTAGCTGTTCTTGATACTCCGCAGATTTTAAGCAGGGTTATATTTTTGAGCGGGTTAGGGCTTTTTTTGATAAATATAGTTTCTCATCCCCATAAGAAAATTTGGCAAGTTCAAAAGGATAATTTATGGCAAGCCTCCAGAATAAAAAAGAAAAATCTGAATTTTAAAAAGATTATTTTAGATCGGGAAGTTATAGATTTATTATCTAATCTGGAGATCCGGTTAAATAGTTTCAACAATTTGCTTACCTTTGAAATAACTGACATAAATGTGACAGTAAAAAGAGCATATGAGCTTGGAAAGATTTGCGGAAGTTTGCACTTAGGCCCCCGCCATTTTTTTGTAGCTATCCTTGAGGAAATTCCCCATATTGAAGCTAGTTTAGCTAGATTTGAATTAACGGTTGATGATTTTAAACAAGCATTGATTTATCTGGAAAAGAAAAAAAATACCTGGAGAAGGGTGTGTATCTGGGATGAAGATTTCACTATTCATCATTTAAGAGGTACAAACAGAGGATGGTTAGGAGCACCTACGCCTAATTTGGATTTGGTAAGTGAGGATTTAACAAAAGAAGCAGCTTCAAAGTTTTTCCCTGATTTAATTCGGGAAGAAAATGTCTTGAAAGATGTAGTTAATATTTTGTCTCAACAAACAGGTATGAATGTTATTTTGGTTGGTGCCCCTGGTTCCGGTAAAACAACAACGCTTTGTTATTTGGCTAAACAAATAGTAGCAGGAGATGCGCCAAGTGCTTTGGCTACAAAAAGGTTAGTGTTGTTGGATCTTACAAAACTTTTATCAGGAATTAAGACGCAGGGTGATTTGGCAGATCGGGTGAAGACAATTTTTGAGGAGGTAGGATTTGCGCAGAATATCATTATTGCTATAGAGGAAATTCACGAATTAGGCATGGGTGAGGTAGGTAGTAGTCTAAATCTGTATTCCCTGATGCAACCATATTTGGAATTGGGAATTTTTCAATTTATCGGCACAACAGAGGCGGAAAATTACACCCGGGTTTTAGAAAAAAATGGCTCTTTTGCCAGAATTTTTAGAAAAATTGAACTTTCTCCTGCCACCGAGCAGGACACTTTAGCTATTCTAGAATACCGCGCCATAGAGACTGAAAGAAAGGATAAAATAAAAGTCACTTTTATAGCTATAAAAACTGCAGTGGCGCTTACTCAAAAATTAATTCATGACCGGGTTTTGCCAGATTCTGCTATAAGTGTTTTAAAAGAGGCATTAACTCAATCTGTAAACAAATGGGTAACAAAAGAGGTTATCAGAAGAGTTATTTCCTCAAGAGTGAAAGCACCTTTGATAGATGTTGACAGTGCTGATAAACATGAATTGCTTAATTTAGAAGATGAAATTCATAAAAGAATGATAGACCAAGAACCAGCAGTTAAAGCTGTAGCTGATACTTTGAGGCGGTCTGTTACTGGTTTAAGAGAAGAGGCTAGACCAATCGGGTCGTTTCTTTTTGTCGGACCAACAGGTGTTGGTAAAACTGAGTTAGCTAAAACTTTGGCTCAGATATATTTCAAAACAGAAGGGGCATATGTGAGGTTTGATATGTCTGAGTATCAAACTCAAGAATCAATAAATCGGCTAATTGGTGGGCCAAGAGAAGAAGGGCAATTAACAGAAGCTGTTAGACAAAGACCTTATGCTTTGTTGCTTTTGGATGAATTTGAAAAAGCAAACCCAAAAATTGTAACCCTGTTTTTACAAGTATTGGAGGATGGAAGATTGACTGACGCAAGCGGGCGGACAGTGGATTTTACCAATACCATTATTATTGCTACTTCAAATGCCGGAAGTCTAATTATTGCAGAAGGTTTACGTCAGGGTCGGACTATGGAAGAGATAGATAAGCAGGTTAATGAGGAGTTGTTTAAAGTTTTCAAGCCGGAACTTGTTAACAGGTTTGATGAAGTTGTGTTGTTCAAACCATTATCTCCGGAAGACTTAAAAAAAGTTGTAAAAATAAAGCTTAATTCCTTGCAAAAACGGATGAAAGAAAAAGGTTATTTGGTTGAATTTAATATGGTTCTTATTGAGGAGTTTGCCAAGAAAGGGTTTGATTCGGTCTTAGGTGCCAGACCCATGAGAAGACTTTTACAAAATACGCTAGAGGCCAGACTTTCCAGGTTAATTTTGGAAAATAAATTGGTTAAAGGTCAAATATTCAAAGCAGGGGTAGAGCTGCTGGCTCCGTAGAGATTTCAATTTTATGTCATCTTGACATACATATCTGATCAATATATTATATAAATATATGTTTACCACAATATCAGCAAGACAAATTCAAAGAGAGTATAAAAAGGTTTTGCAACAAGCCAATAAATCCAAAGAACCTATTATTGTTATGGCTAACAATAAGCCTCTTGGTGCCATCATTGGTCTTGATCTTTTGGAAAAAATACAACTGGAATTACTTGTAAAACAAGCGCTTAAAGAATCTAAATTCAAGAAAACTAAAGTGACTAAAACCTCTGAGGAATTAAAACAAGATTTAAAAGAGCTCG
Source organism: Patescibacteria group bacterium (assembly GCA_018816815.1). Lineage (GTDB taxonomy): Bacteria > Patescibacteriota > Microgenomatia > Daviesbacterales > UBA10151 > UBA10151. Next base: position 19,927 of record JAHIVD010000050.1, on the reverse strand, counting down.
AAAAAAATGTCTCCTCTAAATAAAAGTGACAGAATATTTTTTATTTGGCAGGAAAAAAATATGGCATCCTCTATTGATATTGGTAAACATGATAAATATAGACGGTATTAGTGTTATGCTAAAAGTGTGAAGAAAATAATTTTGCTTCTTGGAATATTGATAATTGTTTTACCAATTACAGTGTCTGCAACCACTGTAGAGGCAAATCTTTTATACCAGACTAATCAAAAGGTTTGTGACAGGTTTGAGGAAGACGTCAGCAGGATGGCTGCTATTATGGATGAGGTGAAAGACAGAAAAGGTATCACAGAAACCAGAGTGGCTTTTGGCGGGATAGATGATGCTATAAAATCTGCTGACTATTGGGTGACATTTGCGGCTGAGGCAATTGCTTATCAAAGAGCTCAAAAATCTTCTTCCAGCAGCAATCTTCGTTCCGGGTTAGAAGTTTTAAAAGGAAAAGTCTTAAAAGCTAAAGGAGAAGTTGCTAAGGCACTTTAATGAAAAAGATCTTTTTAGTTTTTGCATTAATAATTTTGACAGTGGTTTGTTTGATTTCTTTTGTTAATACTAAAGGGAAATTGATAAACCCAAGTTTTACAAAAGAAACCCATCAATCACCAACTCCTGTGCCGGTTGCCACACCAAATGCCCCAAAGACTTTTAAATTTGATGCTTCTACTGATTTAAACTTGGAACTAGAAAAAGTGAACCCTCAAGTTTTGGATTCTGATTTTTAAGTGAAGTATTGACAAACAAGCTACAATTACGCAACAGTAAAACGATATGAGTAATCTTGTGATAGTAGAAAGTCCAGTTAAAGCTAGAACTTTGCAGAGGTTTTTGGGTGATAAATATCAAATCGAGGCCTCAATGGGGCATGTTAGGGATTTGCCAAAAAGCGAATTAGGTGTAGATGTCGACAACAATTTTGAGCCTAGATATATTATCCCAAGAGATAAAAGAAAAAGAGTTAATGAGCTCAAAAAAATGGCTAAAAATATAAGCACTCTTTGGCTGGCAACAGATTTGGATCGTGAAGGCGAAGCAATTGCATGGCACTTGGAACAGTTATTGTCTGATTCCCAACAGACTGCTTTAAAAGACAAACAAATTACTGCTAAAGATAAAAAAAAGAAGATAGAAATTAAACGAGTAGTTTTTCATGAAATTACTGAAAACGCTATTAAAGAAGCTTTTGAAAATCCTAAGGAGATAGATATTAAATTGGTGGATGCTCAACAAGCAAGAAGGATTTTGGATAGGCTAGTAGGTTATAAACTTTCTCCTTTGCTTTGGGAAAAGGTAAAGAAGGGATTATCTGCCGGTCGGGTTCAATCAGTGGCTCTTCGGCTGATAGTGGAAAGAGAAAAAGAAGTATTAGCTTTTAAGCCTGAAGAATATTGGGTTATAGAAGTAGAGCTTCAGGTAAATGTTGAAAATAAAAAATCTAAATTTGTTGCTACAGTTATCAAGCAAAACGGTAAAAATCTGGAAATCAAGAATAAAAAGGCAGCAGACGAGCATGTTAATAATTTAGAAAAGGCAAAATATTTAGTTTCCAAAGTTACTCAAAAGGAAGTCAGACGTTTCCCTTACCCGCCTTTTACTACCTCAACACTGCAGCAGACAGCGGCTAATCGTTTAGGGTATTCGCCCAGAAAGACCATGATGCTTTCGCAAGCTTTATACGAACGCGGATTTATAACTTACATGAGAACAGATTCAGTTAATTTATCTACTCAAGCAATTACAGCAGTCAGAGCCTACATCAATGAATCCATTGGTAAAGTTTACTTGCCAAATATTCCAAGAATTTTCAAATCCAAATCAAGAAATGCTCAGGAGGCTCACGAAGCAATTAGGCCAACGAGTGTAAATATGCAGTTGTTAGATATTAGCAAGCAAAGCAGTTCTAAGAAGCGAAAATTTTCGTTGAATAAAGATCATGTCAGATTGTATGATCTGATTTGGAAGAGATTTGTAGCTTGCCAGATGAAAGAGGCAGTGATGGATCAAACCTCGGTGGATGTGACAGCAACTGTTGCAGAAGAGAAAAAACAGCAGATAAAAGATTACTTATTAAGAGCAACAGGCAGTGTAATGAAATTTGATGGATGGTTAAAGCTTTACGGCAAAGACGCAGAAAAAGATAAGGACAAGGTAAAACAAATATTGCCAAAAATGCCGGAAAATCAGCACCTTAATCTTATTAAGCTTTTGCCTGGCCAGCATTTTACAGAATTTCCACCAAGATATACAGAAGCTTCCCTGATTAAAGAATTAGAAAAACTAGGCATTGGTCGTCCCAGCACTTATGCGCCTGTTTTATCAACGATCCAAGAGAGGTTTTATGTGGAAATGAAAGAGAAAAAATTTGTCCCAACTGTTTTAGGGATGACTGTAACTGATTTCCTGATGGAATATTTTGCGGATATTCTTGATTATGCTTTTACTGCCAGGATGGAAGATGAGCTGGATGAAATAGCAAGAGGTGAACGTGAATGGAAACCGATAATTAAGACTTTTTATGAACCATTTGAAAAGAAACTTGAACAAACCAAAAAGATTGCTAAAAAAGTTAAGATAGAAGTTCAATTTGCTGGAAAGAAATGTCCGGAGTGTGGCAAAGAACTGGTTATTAAAATAGGCAGGTTTGGAAAATTCCTGGCATGTTCTGGTTTTCCTGAATGTAAACATACAGAATCTTTGGAAGAGAAAATTAATGTTAAATGTTCCTTAGACGGAGGAGATATTGTCATAAGACACACCCGCCGCCGTAAAACTTTTTACGGTTGCAAAAACTGGCCTGGTTGTAAGTTTGCAAGCTGGACTAAACCAAAGTCAGCAGCAGCTCCTAAAACTTCAAGTTAAAGCATACCGTTTTCTAACACCCAGCCCACCTTTTTTGTGTAAAAAGCGTATAGTATGTCCTGGACAGCGTACAACAATTGAAATTTGACACGGGGATCCGGATTTAGTATTATTATGAGGGCCTCAAAATACTTCAGTTAGTTTAAAATAGGTTCCCTTTAAGGAGTTTTGTGCATGAAATATATATTTATCAGTGGAGGTGTTATTAGTGGTTTAGGTAAAGGGATTGCTACATCCTCGATTGCGTTACTCTTGAAATCTGCTGGCTACAAAGTTATTCCTATAAAGATGGATCCATATTTGAATGTTGATGCCGGGACTATGAATCCGATTGAACATGGAGAAGTGTTTGTTTTAGATGATGGTACTGAGACAGATCAGGATTTGGGTCACTACGAGAGATTTTTAGGGCAGTCTTTAGACAAAAACAGCATTGCTACTCAAGGTTCGCTGTATTTATCTGTAATTCAAAAGGAGAGGAATTTGGAATATGACGGAGAATGTGTTGATGTTGTGACATATGTCACAAAAGAAATAATCAAAAGGATTAAAGATGCAGGTAGATTAAGTAAGGCTGATGTTGTTGTTATTGAGATTGGCGGAACAACCGGTGAATATCAAAATATTTTGTTTTTAGAAGCAAACAGGTTAATGAAATTGAAAAATCCGGAAGATGTTATTCATGCTCACATTACATATTTACCAATCCCTGTTTCTATTGGAGAGATGAAAAGCAAACCTGCCCAGATGTCTGTACGGGATTTGAATGCTGTGGGAATTCAACCAGACGTAATTTTAGCAAGAAGCGAGAAACCGCTGGATAAAATAAGAATTAAAAAATTATCTATTACTACAGGATTAGAACCTGAAGACATTATTTCTGCGCCTGATATGGATAGTATTTATAAAGTACCCATTACATTCGAAAATCAGAATTTAACAGATAGATTACTTAGTAAATTAGGCTTAAAAAGAAAACAAGAAGACTTGAAAGATTGGAAGGAGTTTGTTGAAAAGATTGATTCCACCAAAGGTACGGTTAAGATTGCAATTGTAGGTAAATATTTCGCAACAGGTGCTTTTACGCTGACTGATTCATATATCTCTGTTATTGAAGCAGTTAAACATGCTGCTTGGAATCAGGGATTAAATCCGGAAATTACATGGCTGGATTCAGGAAAGGTTTTAGATGATATTAATATTTTAAGAAAATTTCAGGGAGTAATAGTACCAGGAGGGTTTGGCTCCAGGGATATCGAAGGAAAAATTACTGCTATCAAATATGCCAGAGAAAATAATATCCCGTTTTTCGGTTTGTGTTACGGAATGCAGCTTGCGGTAGTTGAATATGCCAGGGGTGTTTTGCAGCTTCCAGATGCGCATACTACGGAAATAGATCCTGAAACCAAATATCCGGTCATCCATATTATGCCTGATCAAGAAAAGAAATTGTTGAATAGGGAATACGGGGCAACAATGAGACTTGGTGCTTGGGATTGTAAATTAAAAGAAGGAACTTTAGTCCGCAGCCTGTATGGAAAGTCCAGTGTTTCGGAGCGTCACAGACATAGGTTTGAATTTAATAATCATTTTTTAAATCAATTTATGAAAAAAGGACTGATCATCTCCGGAACTTCACCTAATGGAAAATTAGTGGAAATAATTGAACTAAAAAACCATCCATTTTTTGTAGGAACTCAATTCCATCCGGAACTAAAATCAAGGCCGCTTACCCCGCATCCTTTATTTGTGGGTTTTGTAAAGGCTGCCTCAAAAATCAATATAGAATGAAAAAAGGATTATTGATTGTTGTTGACGGAATAGATGGTTCCGGTAAAACTACCCAAATAAAATTACTTGCAAATAATCTGAAAGAACAAAGAATCCCCTTTGAGACAATAAGTTTTCCAAGATACAAAGATAATATATATGGAGAATTAATTAAGAGATACCTGGAGGGAGAATTTGGTTCTATTCACGAAGTGAATTCGTATCTTATGTCCTGTATCTTTGCCGGGGATAGGGTTTTGGCAAAACCCTTGATTGAAAAATGGCTTTCCAAAGGAAAACTTGTTTTGGTTAACAGGTATGTTTCCGCCAGTAAAGCGCACATGGGTGCGAATTTAGAAAAAGGTAAAAGAGAGCCATTTTTTAAATGGCTGGACAATTTGGAATATGAAACTAATGCTATCCCAAAAGAAGATCTGGCGATTCTTTTAAATGTTGATCCAAAGATTGGACAAAAAAATGTTGCTGGTAGACACCGCGATATTCACGAACAAAATTTAAAACACTTAGATGAGGCTAATAAAATTTATTTGTCTCTTGCAAAAAAAGAAAACAATTGGTATGTTGTCGGTTGCATGAAAGATAGAGAGATGAGAAAGCCTCAAGATATACACCAGGAATTGCTGAAAATATTAAAAACAAAATTTAACGATTTTTTTCGGGGTTGAGATATTTAAAAACATGCTAAAAATGAAATGTCGTTTTCAGTTAGGATTAATAGTAATATTGGCGCTTTTTGTTGCGTCACTTCTTCTTTCATTGAAAGCAACTCCTGATATGCAACCTTTTTTCGCATTAAAAAGAGTACAGGAAAATTTGTTTCTAGAGTTTAAATCCGATCCAGAGAAAAAAGTTGATTATATGAGTAATATTTTAAATTCCCGCTTGGAAGAACTTCAAAGTGTTGTCAAAAATGAAAATTATGATCATGTTCTAAAAGCTTCTCTTCGATATTCAACTTTGGCAGGTCGGATTACAGAGATAGTTGTAGACAATAATTTAACTGATAAGATTGACAGAGTTAAGGATCAGTTCCTAAGCCATCAAAAACTGTTAGATGCTTTATACGTGGCATATCCTAAAAATATTCCTGACAATGAAGAGCATAAATATATTCAGGATGATTATAACTACTTAAATCTTTACTTAGATCAATTAGAAAAAGTTAAGTAGGTTTTTTACTTTAAAAAAGGATTTAATTTCATTAGAATATTAGCTTATGCCAAAAATAAAGAAAAAAATTCCTTGTTCTGCTCAGGTTTTCGGCTCTGAAAAAAGAGATCCCAGCCCCCAAGTTCGAAAAGATGACAAGGGTGAGATTGCAGATATTTTAGGCACCCTGCCTGATTGGGTTTTAACAGAGTACATTAAAAAAGGGATTATAAAAATTGATCCTTTAGTGAAGGATTGGGAAGAAGCAGTAGATGAAGTAACTATTGATTTTCATTTGGGAAGCAGCTTGCGGGTTTTTACTGACGAGGGATTAAATACTATAGATACCAGGTATGCTTCAAAAAAAGATATGGAATCTATGATGAGGTTGGTGCAGCTAAAGCCGGGCCAGCCTTTTATTCTAACTGAACATGATTTTGTTATTGCTACTACGCGCGAGCGATTAACGCTTCCTGATAATATTGTTGGGCATCTGCACGGTAAAAGCTCTCTGGCCAGACTTGGGGTGGTTGTTCACTCTACAGCAGCCAGGTTTGATCCTGGCTGGAACGGACATCCGGTTTTGGAATTTGGCACTTTCTTAAAGGGAAAAAAGTTAGTAATTTATGAAGGAAGTCCGATTTGCGCATTTTCTTTTGAAAAATTAGGGGCAGCAGTTAAAAGATCGTATAAAAATAGTCCTAATAATAGATATGGGGGAAGCAAGTTACCTGAAGTGTCAAATATGATGGGAAAAAAAATTAATTTGTCTGAGAAAAAAAAGAGTAATTTGTTTGGGAGAAAAAAATCAGGAAAGAAATAAGCGATCTGTCACTGTATAAAAAACCGCTTTCGTGACTGGATTTTTTGTTTGCCTTTGATCCTACTATTTTTATAAATTATGAGCATTCTGGGAATTAACGAAATCCATAAAAGAATTAAAAAACAAGCCCTTCTTTTGAATTTGGGCAAAAGAGAGCTGAAAAATCCTGAAGGAGTAGGGATTGATTTAAGGCTTGGTTCAGTTCATAAAATAGTTAAGGGAGGAGCTTTTATTGAGGCAGACAGCGACACTAAACTGGGCAAGAGAAAAGGCGTAGAAACAAAACCGGTAGCTGAGTATTTAGAAGGTAGAAAAAATCAAAAAGAAATTGTGATTAAACCTCAGCAGTATTATTTGATTCAAACAGTAGAATGGGTAAATACTCCGTTGGATTTGATGCCGATAGTGCATGTTAGAACCTCTCTTTTTAGAGCAGGACTACTGCTTCTTAATTCAAAAACAGATCCGGGTTATCAAGGAAAATTAACAATGGGTTTAGCTAATTTAAGTTCTTTTCCTGTTAAATTGCAACTTGGTGCAAGGATTTGTAATATTATTTTTTATAAAATAAAAGGAAAAACAATTTCCTACAGAGGGCAGCATCAGGGTGGAAGAGTGAGTCCTAAAAAAACAGAAAGACAAGTATAATAAGAGGCTTGTTGCAATAGAAAAAACCATCCATACGATAACACGATAAAAAGATCACTTGCGACTTTGCTACTTTCTGCTATCATAAGAGGGCATTATGCCAAGACCAAGGCACGAAGAATATCAATATTTAGATCTTTTAAAAGATATTTTAAAAAACGGGATAAATAAACCTGTGTTTAATAATCCCGGTGTAACTATAAAATCGGTTTTCGGAAGACAAATTAGGTTTGATCTACAAAAGGGTTTTCCGCTTTTAACTACAAAGAAAGTATTTTTAAGGGGGATTATTCATGAACTTCTGTGGTTTCTACAGGGTGATTCCAATATTAAATATTTACTCGATTGCAACGTCCATATTTGGGATGAGTGGGCTTACCGGCCATACAAAAAAGCCATGAAAGCCGGAAAGATGCCAAAATTGACGCAAGAAGAATTTGTTCAAAAAATTAAAGAGTTGCCAAAACAAAATCCGTTTGTTAAAAAATGGGGAGATTTGGGAAATGTTTATGGAGTGCAATGGAGAAAGTGGAAAACTTCGGATGGTAGAATAATTGATCAGTTGGGTTGGGCAATAAAAGAATTAAAAACTACCCCATTTAGGAAATCAATTACAGTGTCTGCTTGGAATCCGGAGTTTATCTATGAGATGGCGCTTCCTGGGAAATCCATGGCGCTGCCGCCTTGTCATACTCTTTATCAGTTTAATGTAAACAGCGGAAGATTGTCGCTTCAGCTTTATCAGCGCTCAGCAGATACTTTTTTGGGTGTGCCATTTAATATTGCATCTTATGCATTGTTTACAATGATGATTGCACAGGTTGTAGGACTTAAGCCCGGGGAATTTGTTCATACTTTTGGAGATGTTCATATTTACAGTAATCATATGGATCAAGTGGGGCAGCAACTAAAAAGAAAACCAAGACCTTTTCCTAAGATGAGAATAAACCCTAAGGTTAAAAATATTGATGATTTTAAAATTGAAGATTTTACCCTAGTTGGATATGACCCTTGTCCTTCCATTAAAGGAGAGGTAACAGTCGTAGGAGGATTTTGAGTGATTAGCATTATTGTAGCTATTGCCGGTAAAAAAAGAGTTATTGGAACAAAAGGCGGAATGCCTTGGTATATACCGGAAGAGTTAAAAAGATTTAAAGAAATCACCATGGGCCATCCTATTATCATGGGCAGGAAAACTCATGAATCCATAGGAAAAGCTTTGCCAGGAAGAACTAATATTATCATTACCAGTAATTTGGCATATCAAGCTAAAGGGTGCATTGTGGTTCATGATTTAAATGAGGCTTTTAAGATGACTCAAGGTAAACCAGGTGATAATGAAGTTTTTATTATTGGCGGAGGTCAGATATACAAAGAGGTTTTGCCCAGGACAGATAAACTGTATTTAACTGTTATTGATAAAGAAATCAAAGGAGATGTATTTTTTCCGGATTATTCAGAATTTAAAAAAGTAATTCGGCAATCAGAAGAACAAAAATCTGATGGTTTTAAATATAAATTTCTGGAGTTAGAAAGATGAATAACTTTGTTTTACCAGATTTTTATCTTGCTTTCTCCTATTAATACTGGTAAAATACCAGTATTAAACATCTATTGCTTTCAGTTTTCCTAAAACTACACTGGCGATAGAGAAGAACAAGGAAAACATGTATAAATTACCAACACTACAGGAGTTACTTGAAGCGGGTGTTCATTTTGGACACCAAGTTAGAAGGAACAATCCGCGAATGCGTCCGTATATTTACGGTGCTAAAGAAGGAGTTTCTGTTATTGATTTAACTCAGTCTGAAAAATATCTGAAAGAAACTTGTGAATTTGTTTATGACCTTGGAAAATCTGGAAAAGTTTTGTTATTTGTCGGAACAAAAAAACAAGCAAAACCAATTGTTGAAGAGATGGCAGGGGAACTTGAGACTCCATTTCTTGCAGAAAGATGGATGGGAGGTTTTCTAACCAATTTTTCAGAAATAAAGAAAAATATTAAAAAGCTCAAAGAATATTTAGAACAAAAGTCCAAAGGTGAACTTTCTAAATATACTAAAAAAGAACAACTCCTGCTGGAGCGGAAAATGGGTAAACTGCAAAGAGTTTTTGTCGGAGTCATGGATCTTGCGGGTGTGCCGGATGCAATTTTTGTAATAGATGCAGTTTCAGATAATATTGCTGTTAGGGAAGCTAACAGATTGGGTATTAAAGTGGTGGCAATTGCTGATTCAAACTGTGATCCAACACAAATCGATTATCCTGTGCCAGGCAATGATGACGCTATAAAATCCATTAGAATATTAGTTGCTGCAATTGCAGCTGCTTACGGAGAAGGTAAAAAAGAAGCTGGTAAATTAGCTGAAATTAAAGTCAAAGAGGGAGTTAAAGAGGAAGAGAAGAAAGAAGTTAAAGAGAAAAAAGGGAAAGAAAATTCAGAAGAAAAGGTTTTGAAAAAAGAAGCTGCGGAAGCTAAAGAAAAGAAAGAAACTAAGGAACCTGAAAAAAAAGCAAAGTAGTTTAAAAGCGTTATTTTGTATTTTTATGAATTATGAATATAGAAGATATTAAAAAACTAAGAGAAAAAACAAAAGCCGGAATTGCAGACTGCAGGGAAGCTTTAAAAGAAGCCAAAGGAGATATGAAAAAAGCTGAGGAGTTTTTAAAGAAAAAAGGTTTGGATAAAGCTTCTCAAAAAACAAAGAGACAAGTTAAAGCAGGTTTGGTGGAAAGTTATTCTCATGCAGGGAAAATTGGAGTCTTAGTTGAACTTCTTTGCGAGACTGATTTTGTGGCAAGGACAGAAGAATTTAAAAGCTTAGCTCATGAGCTGGTATTGCAGATTGCTTCTATGGACCCTGGAAACATAAAAAAATTACTGTCTCAGGAATATATTAGAGATAATTCTCAAACTGTAGACGATTTGATAAAATCAGTTATTGGAAAATTAGGAGAAAATATTCAAGTTGGAAGATTTGAGAGAATAGCTTTGGGGAAATAGCTGGTTTGTTTCCTTGTTGCAGTATAAAAATCAAAGCAAACACACTAAACACAACTGGGATTTGTTTACTTTTAAACTGTGCTATATTATTAAGTGCTATCTTAATTTAGATCTATGGATCCTGTTTTAAATGACGTTAATGTAAAAATAGACGCAGTAGTGCATCACCTCAAAGTGGAAATTGCAGGAATCAGAGCAGGCAGAGCTAATCCGGCTTTAGTTGAGAATATTCCCATTGAAGCATACGGTACAAAAATGAAGCTCAATGAGATAGGCAATATTTCCGTTCCTTCGCACAACCTTTTAACAATTCAGGTTTGGGACGCTGCTATTTTAAATGATGTTATAAAAGGAATCCAAGAAGCTAATATTGGTTTAAATCCTTCAAATGAAGGTACATTGATTCGTTTATCAATCCCGCCTCTTACAGGGGAAAGGAGAGAAGAATTTATTAAACTTTTGCATCAAAAACAAGAAGAAGCTCATGTTTCAATTAGACAAATAAGGCAGGATTTTAGAAATGAATGGAAAAAACTCCAAGAAGAAAGTCAATTCGGAGAAGACGAATTCTTCAGGAGAGAAAAGATTTTGAAAGAACTGATTGATAAAAAGATTGCTGAAATTGAACGATTAGGTAAACTGAAAGAAGAAGAATTAAAAGAGATTTGAAATTTTGAATTATGGTTTACGATTTATGAATTATTCCTAAATCTTATCTTAAAAAAATCATAAATCGTTTTATGTTATTTTCTATCATCATCTTTATTATCACGCTCCTGATTTTGGTTTTGATTCACGAGTTTGGACATTTTCTAGTAGCCAAAAAGTTTGGAGTTGAGGTTCAAGAATTTGGTTTTGGAATTCCGCCAAGGATCTGGGGTAAAAAAATAGGAGAAACAATTTATTCTATAAACTGGCTTCCTTTCGGAGGTTTTGTCAGACTTAGGGGGGAAGAAGAAGAGATAGCTGCTGCAGGTAAAGAAAAATTAAGCAACAAGGATTTTAGGAAAAAATCTGTTGAACAAAGAATAGCAGTTGTTATGGCCGGTGTTTTGATGAATCTTATTTTAGCTTGGGTTCTTTTTTATGCTGTCATTATTGGGCAAAATTTTAAGATTATTTATCCTGTTGCAGAAACAGGAGTTTATATCGCAGCAGTTGAGCAAAATTTTCCGGCACAAAAAGCAGGAGTGCAAACCGGAGAAAAACTCATCTTGATTGACAATCAACAAGTTTCAAATATTGATTCGGCAAAAGATCTTATAAAATCAAAAAAGGGTCTACCAATTAATTTGACGTTAACGGATATTGACGGAAATCATTTAAGACAAATCGATATTACCCCAAAAGAAATGGATGATGGAGATATTTTAATTGGAGTAATTTTTAGTCCTGTTCCGTTTCGGGAGTATACGAGCGCTTCTGAAAAAATATTTTCCGGGATAACCTATTCTTTTGACTTGATCAAACTAACTTTTGCAGGCTTTGGAAGCATAGGCAGCGATTTGTTGTATGGAGATTTTGGGCAAGCTTCAGAATCCATAAGTGGGCCGGTAGGAATGGCTGCAATTACTAATGATATTTTATCTCTTGGGGTAGCTGCTGCACTGCCTTATCTTTGGTTTGTTGGATTAATTTCCTTAACGCTTGCTATTTTTAATATTTTGCCGATTCCAGCTCTTGATGGCGGTAGATTATTTTTTCTTTTGATTGAAGCAGTAACTAAAAAACCAGTGAAAGAGGATATTGAAAGGTCAGTGCATCAGATTGGTTTTTTAATATTAATCGCGCTTGCACTGCTAATTACATTTTCAGATCTTCGAAAGATATTATTTTAATGGTATATTGAATTTATGACTAGATTGTTAAGTATTATAACTTTAGTTTTAGCTCTGGCTCTTTTCCCTCCGGCTGTTTTGGCTGTAGTTTCCAATAATGCGGTTCCAGGAGAATTTACGTATCCAATAAAAAGAGGCTTGGAAGATGTTATATATGCGATAGCGTCTTTGAACCCGAATACAAAAGCTTTATTTGCCAAAGCCCGTTCCGACAGAAGATTTCAGGAAATTACTGTTCTTTTAACCCAGGGCAAAGAGGTTAGTAAAGTACTTAATGAATTAATTGAACAAACTCAAGCGGCGGCAAATGAAATTAGCAAAGTTAAAAACCCTGCTGAAGAAGAAAAACTTATTAGCCAATTGTTAGAGTCTATTACAAAATATGATGCTGGTCTTGCTCAAGTACGTCAAACAGAACATCAATCCAATAATCAACCGACGACGCCTGCGTCGTTATCGCCAACAGCAGCGCCTTTGTTGTCTCCTGCTCCGACTCCTCAAGCTTCAGTACCACCAGTGCCAGGATCAGGAGAATTAGAGCCAGCACCTGAATCAGGTTTAGGATCAGGGTCAGTACCAGAATCAGGTTCAGAATTAGAACCTCAAATTTCTCCGAGCACTGTACCTAGTATTACTCCTCCTAGTACCACACCTACCCCATCTTCCGTTCCTCCTGCACAGTTGTTACCGCCTGCAGATAGTTCAAGCGGAAATAACGATAGCGATATTGATAAAACCAGGAATAAGTTACAAAAAATTAAAAAGCAGTTGCAGCAACAGCAGCAATATAAAAATACTGATCTTAATAAAGCTCAAGATAAGGAAAATAAAAAAGACGATAAGGAAAAGAAGAATCAGCAAGAGCAAGATAAAGATAAAAAAGATAAGAAAAAGTAAATTTGACTGGAGCCTATGTTCTTGGTACTATTCAAGATAGAATAGTGATGAAGGGGTTTCCCGCCTCTTTTATCCTACGAAGCCTTGGCAGAGCGGGAAGAGCTGCTTGTGACGAGCAATGTCGTTTGTAACGTAAAAACTAAAAATTAAGAAGTAATTGAGGTGGTACTACGGTTTAGCACTGTCCTTGAGTTAAAAATTAAAGGAGGTGCTTTTTTTAATACAAAAATATGACTACAGAAATTATATTGGGCGGGAGCAGATTAGGCCCTTGGTTGCAACGGAAAGGGGTCAGTGGCGTTGAGGAAGATTTGTTGAGAGTAATTCCAGCTGTAGTGGACCCGGAGATCACGACACGCTATTTGGTAGGATTAGCTTCGATTTTGAAATAGCACTACAAGGGGGAGATCAGATTAAACATCAAAGCCCTGTGGTAGCTCTTAACTGTAGAGGAATAAAAGTGTTGCAAAGCGACAACAGCAGTCATAGATTTCTCAGACGAGTTAATATTAATAGACAGGGGATTGGTCAGCAGCAACTGGGGAGAGGTGTGGATTTGACTATTACAACTTGTGCTGATCTTGATAGATTTTGGGGATTTGCTCATGATTAAACCACAAATTACATATAGAGAATTTGAGAAGATCGATATCCGGGTTGGACTGGTTGTTAAGGTAGAGGATTTTCCGGAAGCCCGCAAGCCCTTATATAAAATTACAGTTGATTTTGGAGAAGGGATTGGAACAAAACACTCAGCAGTTGGCGCGACTCATTTCTATAAAAAAGAAGATTTGCAAGATAAATTAGTTTTAGGCCTTATTAATATGCCGCCTAAACAGATTGGTCCATTTACCTCAGAATTTTTAACACTTGGCGTATCAGATGGAGAAGGAAGGTGTGTTTTAGTTGTACCTGACAAAAAGATTCCGCTTGGTGTTAAACTATATTAAGAAATATGAAATATTCAAAACTTTTCCCTAAAACTTTAAAACAAGCTCCGTCCGGGGCTGAATCAATAAACCAGCAGCTTTTAGTCCGTGCAGGGTTTATTCATCAGGAAATGGCAGGGGTTTATACCTATTTGCCTATGGGCTGGAAAGTATTGGATAAAATTTCTGATATTGTCCGTGAAGAGATGGATAAAATCGAGGGACAAGAATTAGTCATGCCTGCTTTGCATCCTGCTGATCTCTGGAAGAAAACCGGCAGATTCACCTCAGTTGATGTTTTATTTAAATTAAAAGGAGCAGGTGGTGCTGATTTGGTGTTGGGTCCAACACATGAGGAGATTATTTATCCATTGGTTGCAGAATATGTTAGCTCTTATAGAGACCTACCTGTGTATCTTTATCAAATTCAGGTTAAATTCAGAAATGAGCCTAGGGCAAAAGCAGGCTTGCTTCGTGGTAGAGAATTTTTAATGAAAGATTTGTACAGTTTTCATACATCTGATGATGATAGAAACTCTTACTACAAAAAAGTCAGAGAGGCTTATTTGAGGATTTTCAAAAGAATAGGTCTTAAGGCCCTGGAAACTAAAGCAAGCGGCGGGACATTTTCTGATCTTTCAGAGGAATTTCAGGTTATTACTCCTTCAGGTGAAGACACAATTTTTGTTTGTTTAAAATGCGGTAGTGTTTTCAATAAAGAAATTCTCTCAGATAAAAAATGTTCTGATTGCGGAGGCAGTTTAAAGCAAGAAAAAGCTATAGAAGTCGGGAATATTTTTCCCTTAAAAAGATCGTTTGCTGAAACTTTTAAGCTATATTTCACAAATCAAAGCGGACAACAGGAAATAGTATCAGCTGGTTGTTATGGATTAGGAATCTCCAGGGCAATGGGTGCAATTGTGGAAGTTTCCCATGACAACAAAGGAATCATCTGGTCGGAAGCTGTAGCACCATACAGAGTCCATTTGGTGGGACTTGATCTGGGAGATCCTCATGTAGAGAGTGAAGCTGAGAAGTTATATAAACTATTTTTGGTAGAGAATGTTGAAGTTTTATTTGACGACAGAGTAAATGTATCTGCAGGAGCTAAATTTGCAGATGCTGATTTAATAGGAATTCCGTATCGGGTAGTGATTTCCAAGAAAACTTGCTTAACAAGTTCAAGAAATTCTGGTAATAAATTGGAGATAAAGAAAAGATCAGAAAAAGAGACAAAATTTCTTTCTTTTGAGAAAGTTTTGAAAATTGTTAAGGACTCTGGTTGATTTTCAAACTGATTTCTGCTACATTACCTAGCTAGGATGATAACAAAAAATATTACTAAGCATCAAAAAAGCATAGTTGAGGTAGCTATTATAGTTCCTTGGGCTGATTTACAGAGCACATGGGATCAAACTTTACAAGAAATGGCAGTTGATATAGAGCTTCCGGGTTTTCGAAAAGGCACGGCACCGCTACCGATGGTGGAGCAGAATTTAGGTATTAAACTGCAGGATGAAGTTTTAAAAAAAGCAATGCCGAATTTTCTGATACAAGCCCTTAAAGGGACTGATGTTATCCCGATTGATTATCCGAAATATGATCTTCAAAGCTTTGTTAAAGGAACTCAATTTCAATTTAAAGCGACCATTACAAATAGACCTGCGATAACTGTCGGAAACTACAAAACAATAAAGGTTACAAGATCAATACCGAAACCAGTTACTGATGAAGATGTCAATAAATCAGTTGACGGTCTTCGCAACAGATGGAAAGGAAAACAAACACCTGTTAATGCACAGCCTGCAGTAGCTGAACCCCAAAATAATAAAAGTCAAGCTGGATCGATTAGTTTTCAACCTGGACAAACTCAAGCTCAAGTTTCAACTAATGGACAAACAATTGAAGGACAGGCAAATACATCAGATGATGTTTTTGCTAAAGCCATGGGAGCAACTACATTTGCAGATCTTAAAGATAAAATCCGTAAAGACCTGGAATCAAATGTATCGTATAATAATGAACTGGATTATGAGGAAGCAATTCTGCAGGAAGTAGAAAAAATGACAACAGTTGAGCTGCCGGATATTTTAATTCAGGATGAGTTAAATAGAATGCTAGTGTCGCTGCAGCGGAGAGTTGCAGATATGGGTCTACTGCTTCCTGATTATTTAAAAAGCCAAGGAAAGAGTTTAGAAGAAATCAAAAGCGAATGGAAAGTTAAAGCAGAGAAAAATGTAAAGATGGAACTGGGGCTTGCGGAAATTGCCAGACAAGAAGGAATTACAATCTCAGATGAACAAATGCAGGCCGAAATAGATAAAATCAAGGATGAAAAAATTAAGGCTCAATTTAAAGCACAAGAACCAAGGTTGCATTTAAGGCATGCATTAAGACAAACAAAAACCCTGGATCTTCTTAAAAAGATGGTGGGAGGATAATGAGTGATTGTATATTTTGCAAAATCATTAAAAAAGAAATCCCAAAGGAATTTATTTACGAATCAGAAGAAGTCGTAGTTTTTGAAGATATTAGCCCTTCCGCGGATTTTCATCTTTTAATTGTTCCTAAAAAACACATTGGAGGAATTAAGGATTTGACAGATTCAGATGGATCATTATTGACTGAGGTGTATAGAGTTGTTAACAAATTAGTTGTAGATAATAATTTGGGGAATGATCTTTATAGAATAATGCTAAATGGAGGGAAAGCACAGCATATTCCTCATTTACATTTTCATCTTTTGGGAGGACAATGGAAAAGAGCAGTTTAGTTAAAAAGGAGGTGTTTTTAATTTTTTATGTCAATTGTAGTAAAAGCAGGTCCGGGTGACAGCACGGATGCGGTTATTAGAAAATTTCAGAAAAAAGTTGTTTTGGAAGGAATCGTTCAAGAAATCAGAGATAGGTCTGTTTATAGGAAACCTTCTGAACTTCGTCAAGAATATTTGGCGGAAAAACGCAGAAAAATTATGCGGGCAAAAAAATATAGTAAATGAATTGAGTAAAGCAAGTTGACGTAATTTTTGTCCAAAAGGGAAAAGTTCTTATTTTGATAACTTGTTTTGATAATTTTTTGTAAAGTTATTTACGTTTAGGAAACAATAAACAGATGTTATTTGATAAACTGCAATCAGATCTAAAAGAAGCCCAATTAAAACGCGATGAGGTTAGGGTTTCGACGCTGAGGCTCCTTCTGTCCGAATTGCAAAATAGAAAAATTGATCTTCGACAAAACTCCAAACAAGCTGATTTGTCCGATACTGATGTGGTCAAGATTATTCAGCAGGAAATAAAAAAGAGAAAAGAAGCAGCAACTGGTTTCAGATCTGGCGGTAAAGAAGATTTGGTTGCAAAAGAGGAACTTGAAGCAAAGATTTTGGCATGTTATCTTCCGGAACAGATGAGTGAGGAGGAATTGACTAAAGTAATTTCAGATATTATTAAAGAAGCTTGTCAGCCCCCATTGGCAAGTGAACTAGAAAAACCATCTTTACAAGATATGGGGAAGGTAATAAGATTGGTTATGGAAAAAGTAAAAGGTCGGGCTGATGGTAAAACAGTAAGTACTTTAGTTAAGGAACAACTTTTAAAATAATATGGTTAACATTATTGTTAATTCCGATCCCAGATATAAGATAAATAGAGTAAATATCGAAACTACGATTTCTGAAATGCTGACAAAACTTAAAATTTCCGGCAAGATTGAATTAGGGATAAATATTGTAGGTGACAGAAAAATGCATGAGTTGAACCGGAAATACCGTGGGTTGGATGCAACTACGAACATTCTATCTTTTGCTTTAGAGGATTCAAGTCCGACTAGTTTGAAACATATCCCAAGAGTTGGTTTTGTAGCAGCGCCTGATAAATGGTTGCGGCTTGGAGATATAGTTATCTCATATCCTCAAGTAATCGAAGATGCATCTCTTGATGGAATTTCCGTGGATGAGGAAGTTAGAATGTTAGTAGAACATGGTTTAAACCATCTTTTAGGGATTCATCATCATTAATGTCAAATAATTTTGCGTATTATCTAAAGTATCGTCCACAAGCTTTTTCAGAGCTTGTAGGTCAGGAAACTGTTAAACAAAATCTCCTTTTGTCTTTTCAAAGTAATAAACTGTCGCATGCTTATCTTCTTGTCGGTCCACGAGGAACAGGTAAAACATCAACTGCCAGGATTCTGGCAAAGATGGTAAATTGTGAAAAAGCTGTTGACGGTTCATCTTTGGTCGTTAGCAATTCAAAAGCAAGCAGCGAAAAGGAAACAGCGAAAAGTTCTATTCCGTGCAATCAATGTTCTGTGTGTATTTCTATTACTGACGGATCTAATCTTGATCTAATTGAAATTGATGCTGCCTCCAACCGTGGCATAGAGGATATTAGATCGCTGCGGGAGAAGATTAAACTTGCTCCAAGCAGCTTAAAAAAAAAGGTATACATAATTGATGAAGTTCATATGTTGACTACTGAAGCTTTCAATGCATTGCTTAAAACTTTGGAAGAACCTCCTGAACATGCCTTGTTTGTACTAGCTACAACGCAACTTGGAAAGATTCCACAGACAATTTTATCCCGGGTGCAAAGATTAGATTTTAAGTTAGCTTCGCCGGGAGAATTGTTAGAAGTGCTGACAAAAATTGCAAAAAAAGAGAAGATTAGTATTGATGAAGAGGCGTTAAAAATTTTAGTTAAAAAAGCAGATGGTTCTTTTAGAGACGGTGTAAAATTGTTGGATCAGATCAGCTCGGTTGAAGGAAAAATTACAGCAAAACTAATTGAGGAGAATTTTAAATCTTCCCAGTTTGAAAATGTTTTAAACTTTATTGAGAATCTTAAAAATAAAAATGCAGATGCTGGATTATTGGATATCAGCAATCAAGTGGAAAATGGAATTGATATTAAGGAATTCACTTTATCTTTGATGGATGCTTTGAGGAATTTGGTATTAATTAAAAACGGTGTTGGTGAACAATTAGTTAAACATCAATTAACAGAAGATAAGTATCAGAAACTTTTAGGAATTGCTGAAAATTTTACCAATCAGGAATTAATTTCAAATTTGAATATTCTTCAAAAGGTTATAGAAAAATTAAAATTTGCTTCCATTCCGTCTTTGCCATTGGAATTGGCTGTGATAGAAATTTGCGGGGAGCAATTGTTAGCGAAAGCAGAATTTTTCATCGAGGATAGTCAGTCGTTAACAAAGGAAATGTCTGTGAAAGAAAAATTAGATGTTGAAAGTGAGAAACTAGATGGAGAAGCGAAAAATTCGGGATCAGAAGATTCTGGTAAAGATCAAACTTCCAGTATTCAATCTCAGGATCCAATTTCAAATCTTCAGCATCCAGCGCCCAACAGCGATATTCTTAAACTTAAGGAAAAGTGGACTTTTGTGTTGGAGACTATCCGGCCGTTTAATTTTTCTCTTGAAGCACTGCTTAGGTCTATTAATATTAAAGAATGTACAGATACTACGATCGTAATGGAGGTTCCGTATTCTTTCCACCAGCGAATTTTGGAAGCTCAAAAAAATAGGGATTTACTGGAATCAATCTTTTCTGATATTTTAGGAAGGAGTATTAGAATGTCTACAATATTGGGTAACCGTCCGGAAAAACGGGAAGATGTTGCCAATGTAGAGTTGGCAGCAGATGATGAAATAATTAGAGTTGCTGCCGAGATTTTTAATTCTGATATTGTAAATTAATTCTCCTTACAACATTTTTGTTTCATCAGATCCTTGATTTTGAGGATTTTAAATGGGTTTGGTTGGATCGTCTTTAAGACTGAGGAGATTAATGTTAAATAAAATTGAAATAAAATTGAAAATAAAATTGAAGTATTGACAATTTGTGCTTTATGGATAACAATCTACTAATTCTATGGCATCAAAGGTATTTAAATTAATCGCTAAAGAAATTTACCGGCAGAAGTATGGATTGGAAATGATACCATCTGAAAATTATGTC